>JAFRXK010000015.1 GCA_017442865.1 Lachnospiraceae bacterium
GATATCCTGAGCGGATTCAATATCATACTCCTGAAGGAGCTGCTGGATGATGGCACGCTTGCCATCGGTCATTTGTACATGATGTACTGGTTTCTTTTCTCTCTTTGCCATAATAAAAGACCTCCTATGATTTTATTTTATCATAGAAGACCATTTATTTAAACTTTTACAGACTTTTTTTCAAAGGCTCCAGCCTGATAAACAATGGCGCCGCACAGCAAATGAATCTTTTTAGATTTACTTACCATACGGCGCCATGAATTGTTATTTTCTTACAACAATTGTTTAATAATATTTTGCCAATCCATACCATCATGCATAACACGAACAATTGTAACCATTCTTAAATCTTCATTGACAATATAAAAAAACAAATATGTACTTCTCGGCATCAGATAAATATTATATGCTCTATACCATAAGCCTGTTGATTGATGTCCATTCGGAAACACTTCCAAGCTCTTTATCATTCGTTTGATTTTCTTTGAAAAATCTTCTGCAAGTTCTCGATAGCCAAAAGTATCTAAAATATATTTTTTAATCGCTTTAATATCTCTTTTTGCGCTATCGGAAATGAGAACTTCGTAACGAACGATCATATTTCATCTCCTATAATGCATCTATCTCTTTCCATGCATCGTCAATCGTCTGCACCCTTCCAGCTTCAATATCATCAATTGCCTCATCCAGCTTTTGAAGCAGTAATTCTATTGAAATATCCGGATTTTTTGCATTCTGACCTGCCGATTGTGTAAAAGATTGCAACATACACATCATCCCTTCCAAACCACAAACTCAATTTTATAAAATAACAAGTATCATTTCTTTAAAATTGTTATACAATACACAGCAAACCTTTGTCAATAGGTCAAAGCAAAGTCCACAACTTCCCGCAATTAACCACACTTTTTCGCAATTTCTTCATCTTATTGCATGTGATAAATTGACAATTGCTAAAATGATTTTCAGCAAGAAAAACTCTCTTTATATTATATCTATTTGCAATACAATCCATCAATTACTTTCCTACAGATTAAATTTGCAGTCTGTGCGTAAACTGGTAGCAAAAACATCACCTTCAACACGATATTCAATTTTCATGGAAAAAACAGCTCTTTGCTGTGTATACTTTTTTCTAAACATCTTATCCTCCAGCCAATATCTATCTTGCTATGAACTAAATAAATTAACTATTTTACCTGCAATGGTCTTAATAGCTTTAAATACTTTTTTCAATGTTCCATCACTGTTTTTTCTTGCAGCTTCAATTTCTTCTTTGTTATGTACATTTATATCTTTCATTCCAACAGAGACATTACCCGTTTTTTCTACATATCTGGTATTTTCATCACCCAAATGCACACCATCAAAAGCACTTGTTATTTTAGAGTCTTTTATATTGACTTTATAATTATTGTCATTACCTATGTTAGGCGAAGTGGATGTTGATGTTCTAAAAAAATCTTTATTACCTTTTTCAACTACTTCCTCTTTGTTTTTATCTCCAATATGCGCTTCTTTAAATATCGATCCGGCTTCCACATCTTTAAGGTTAATTTCATAATTACTCATACAAACCGCTCCTTTGTATACTAACTTAATGTGCTACTATTAAATGCTTCGCCAATTGTACATTGTTCAAAATTAATTGTATATTTTGAATTGTTTTTTTCGTTGTTTACTGACTCTAACAATCTTTTTAACACGTTATCCATAAACTCTTTATTTTCACAAGGAAATAATAATGATACTCCTGAATTTAATGATATATTTAAATCTTTTTTTCTATCAAAATTACCAATTAAAATATATGTGGCATACACCAAACATAAAGTAGCTATACCTCCCAAAATACTTGGTTTATATTGAATACAAACAAGTGATAATAACCCTATTATTAATGCCAAAATCCACGTATTGTTAATTGGTCTCTTTTTTATTGAAATCGAAGAAATATTTTTTATCATTATAAATGATGTTCCGTAATACATTACATTTTTATCAACTGACAATTCTCTGCTCTCAACTTCTTCATTATTTTTGAATAAACCCATACTATATACCTCCTTTTCATTTGTGTTTACTTCGATAACGACCCTTATATAATTATTATTTAAGCCAAATTTATTACTATATATATAGTAACTATAAATAATAGAATAGTCAAGCAGTAACAATAAATATAGTATAAAATTAGCGGGGTGATTATTATTATGGATAACAATATGTGTTTATTTACAATGCTGGATTACGGTCATGTAGAGATACAGTTAAAACGACTTATGGACGAAAAGGACATCTCCAGAAATGCTTTAGCCAAGGCTATTAACACTCGTTTTGAAGTTATTGATAAGTGGTATAATGGTAACGTTGAGAGGATTGATATTGATATTCTTGCACGTATCTGCTATGTGCTTGGATGTGATATTTCTGATATAATTGTATATGTCCGCAATGATTAACAATCTATTCCTAATATACTTAACTTAGTATCTTCTACATTTTTTATTCCAGGCATTTTTTCGCATTAATATTTCTATTTACCTTCTACTACTTATTATAATCAGCTTTATTTTTTTACAATAACTATTAACGTTATCTTTACTTTTTTGCATTTTTTAGCTTTAAATCTTTACTTTTTTGTCTTTTATGATACAATAAGTAAAGATGGAAGTGAGGTTTTATTATGATATCATATAAAGGTCTTGAAACAAAATTAAACGAGAATAGTATTAAACGTTCTGAGCTTACAAAACTCCTTGGAATATCTTCCCGCACAATTGCCAAGATTGGAAAGGGCGAGAAACTGTCCAAAGCAGTACTTACGAAGCTTGCGACATTTTTTTCATGTACTCCCGAGGAATTATACAATGAGATTTCAGATAATCCTATTTTACAGATGCTTCGCGAGGAAAAAGAGTCTCATATTTCAGGCGGGCTATATCATGAATTGCAGGTACGGATGACGTACAATTCCAACCACATTGAAGGCAGCCGCCTCACCGAAGAACAGACGCGATTCATTTTTGAAACAAATACACTATATGCGGAGGATGGTGTTTTGGTAGACGACCTACTGGAAACGGTACATCATTTTCAAGCCATTGATTATGTGATTGACTGTGCAAATGATATTCTTTCAGAAGAAATTATCAAACATCTTCATTATATTTTGAAGCATGACACAAAAGATTCTAAACTTGACTGGTTCGCTGTCGGTGACTACAAAAAGCGGCCAAACATTATTGGTGGTTGTGAAACCACGAAACCAAAGGATGTACCTATGCAGATAAAAAACCTGCTCAACCATTATAACAAAAAGGCTGATATAACCTTCGATGACATTGTCTCTTTCCATGCAAATTTTGAAAAAATTCACCCGTTCCAAGATGGAAATGGTCGTATTGGACGATTGCTCTCACTAAAAGAATGTCTGCACCATAATATTGTACCATTTCTCATTGAAGATAAGAAAAAAATGTTTTATTATCGTGGACTTGCAGAGTGGGATAATGAAAAAGGCTGGCTTACGGACACTTGCCTCGATGGACAGGATACATTCAAGTTGCTTCTTGCTGCTTTAGGTATTGAAAGGCAATAATAATAAGATTATTCTTCAGCTTTGGTGACCTTAGGGGAATATAATATATCTATAAGATATAAACTTAATCGCTTTTGTTTCATAGAAGCTCCTTTCAATATACAAATGAGGCTGCGTTCTCACGCAGCCTCATTTGTATCCACTTACGGTAGGACTCACCGCTCTTATCGATTCCACTCACAGTGACTCACTGCTTTTTATGAAATAAAAATCTTTCATAAAGATAAGCATTGCTTATCACTAATTATGTTATACATAAACATTAAAATATGTCAATACAGTTTAAAAACTTCCCTATATATCGCAGCAAACCGCACTTTTTTGCAATTCTAAGCCTCATCTATCGCCTTGCCGATATCATTTCTCTTGTACTTGTTGGCAAATTCAATCCACTCTGTTGCCTTGTAGGCATTTGCGCGGGCTTCCTTTAATGTGGCGCCCTTTGCGGTTACGCCCAGCACTCGTCCGCCGTTTGTCACAATCTGACCGTCCACAAGCTTTGTGCCGGCGTGGAATACATAGTAGCCTTCCGCCTCGTGAGCCTTCACTGTGTCAAGACCGCTGATTGGAAGTCCCTTATCGTATTTTACCGGATAGCCCTTTGATGCAAGCACAACACAAACCGCCGCATTGTCCTCAAATTCAAGCTCGATGTCTGAAAGTGTGCCGTCGATGCACGCTTCAAATACGTCCACGATGTCATTCTTCATACGAGGAATTACAACCTGTGCCTCCGGGTCGCCAAATCTTGCATTATACTCAAGCACTCTTGGTCCCTTCGGCGTAAGCATCAGTCCGAAGAAAATGATTCCCTTAAATGTGCGGCCTTCTGCCTTCATAGCGTCAACCGTCGCCTGATAAATGTATTTTTTACAGAATTCATCAACCTCTTCGGTATAGAACGGGCTTGGTGAAAATGTTCCCATACCGCCTGTGTTAAGTCCCGTGTCGCCGTCTCCTGCGCGCTTGTGATCCTGTGCACTTGTCATTATCTTAATGGTGTCGCCGTCAACGAACGAAAGCACTGAAACCTCGCGGCCTGTCATAAATTCTTCAATAACCATGCGGTTGCCGGCATTTCCAAACTGCTTGTCAAGCATGATAGTCTTTACGCCCGCCTTTGCCTCCTCCAAATCATTGCAGATAAGCACACCCTTGCCAAGGGCAAGGCCGTCCGTCTTGAGCACGATTGGAAAATCAGCCGTTTCAAGATATTTTAAAGCCTCGTCTGCATCATCAAATGTCTCATAAGCAGCCGTAGGAATGTTGTATTTCTTCATGAGGTCCTTTGAAAATGCCTTTGAGCCCTCAAGGATTGCAGCATTCTTTCTAGGTCCGAACACCCTAAGTCCCTTTGCCTCAAATGCATCCACAACGCCTGCAACAAGCGGGTCATCCATGCCGATTACCGTCAGGTCAATCTGATTGTCTGCCGCAAACTGTGCAAGCTTATCTATCTCCATTGCTCCGATAGCAACGCACTCTGCATACTCTGCGATACCTGCATTGCCCGGCGCGCAGTAAAGCTTGTCAACCTTCTTGCTCTGTGCGATTTTCCAGCAAAGCGCATGCTCTCTTCCACCGCTTCCAACTACTAAAACCTTCATATATTCCTCCGAAATTCACTTGTAAAACTTATATATGCCATTGCATGTTTTTTAATTGTTTTCTTGTCACAATCTATTAAGTATGCGCAAGAATACTAATTCAAAACACTTGCAATTCCATCAACTATCTGTACTTTGCCGTTTGCAATCAAATCAATTGCCTGCGGAAGTATAATCCACTCTGCCTGCTCCATTACACGAAGCTGAAGTTCCTTAGGTGTATCGCCATTTTGCACTTCAACTGCTTTCTGCAGGATTATAGGACCTGTATCAGTGCCCTCATCCACAAAATGCACCGTCGCACCGACCACCTTTACGCCTCTTTTAAGCGCAGCCTCGTGGACCTTGAGACCATAATAGCCCTTGCCGCAAAATGACGGTATAAGCGACGGGTGAATGTTAATAATTCTATTTGCGTATTTCTTCGTCATCTGCGCAGGAATATTTACAAGGTAGCCTGCTAGCACTATAAGGTCAAGCCCGAAGCTATCTATAGTCTCAAGCAGCGCATCATTAAATTCATCCCTTGTAGCGTAGTCCTTTGGCGAAACACACACCGCCTCAATGCCTGCTGCCCTCGCGCGCTCCAGCGCATAAGCATCTGCATTGTTGCTTATTACCGCAGCAATCTCAGTATTGGTAATGCTTCCGTTTTGCACGCCGTCAATAATCGCCTGCAGATTTGTGCCTCCGCCCGATACGCACACGCCTATCCTTAGCATAATGTTACTCCCTTTTCTCCTTCAGTAATCTTACCGATTACATAAGCATTTTCTCCTGCTGCCTTGATGGCTTCCACTGTCTTATCAACATCTGCAGCATCAACGGCAACAACCATACCGATACCCATGTTAAATGTGTTGTACATCATCTTCTCTTCGATATCGCCCTCTTTTGCAAGCATCTTGAAAATCGGTGGAACCGGATAGCTGTTCTTCTCAATTACCGCATGAGTATTCTCTGAAAGCATTCTCGGAACATTCTCATAGAAGCCGCCGCCTGTGATATGGCTGCACGCCTTAATCGTAACGCCTGCGTCCTTAACTGACTTAAGTGCCTTTACATAAATCTTGGTCGGTCTGATAAGCGCCTCTCCAAGAGTTTCGCCGAGTGAATCAAAATATGTGTTCAGCACCTCGGCATTCATTGAAAATACCTTTCTTACAAGTGAATAACCGTTGCTGTGAACGCCTGAAGAAGCAATGCCTACAAGCACGTCGCCGTCCTTAAGATTTGCTCCCGAAATAATATCCTTCTGGTCTACGATACCTACCGCAAAGCCTGCGAGGTCATATTCATCTATAGGATAGAAGCCCGGCATCTCTGCTGTCTCACCGCCGATAAGCGCACAGCCTGCCTGCTTGCAGCCCTCAGCCACACCGCTTACGATAGTAGCAATCTTCTCAGGATAATTCTTGCCGCAGGCAATGTAATCTAAGAAGAAAAGCGGCTCGCCGCCTGCGCATGCAATATCATTAACACACATAGCCACGCAGTCGATACCGATTGTATCATGCTTGTCCAGTAAAAATGCAAGCTTTAACTTTGTACCTACACCATCTGTGCCCGATACAAGTGTCGGATGCTCCATATTCTTAAATGCATCCATTGAAAATGCGCCTGAAAATCCGCCAAGTCCGCCTAAAACCTCCGGACGCATCGTTTCCTTAACGTGCTTCTTCATTAGTTCAACCGAACGGTATCCGGCCTCAATATCAACACCAGCGTTCTTATAATCCATTATTATATCCTCCCTTTACTTCTGCTTCATATATTCCTTATAGCCGATTTCATCAAGCCTTGCAGCCTTAGCCTCTACCTGCTCCTTTAACTCCTGTGAGTAAGCCTTAAGCCTTGCAAGCAGTTCCTCATCTGATGTAGCAAGAATCTTCGCTGCAAGCAGACCTGCATTTGCACCGCCGTTGATGGCAACTGTTGCAACAGGTATGCCTGAAGGCATCTGCACTATTGAATAGAGTGAATCCCTACCGCCCAGCGATGTCGTATGCATCGGAATACCGATAACAGGCATTGGGAAAATCGCCGCACACATGCCAGGAAGATGTGCTGCCATGCCTGCGCCCGCAATAATAACCTTAAAGCCCTTTGACTCTGCATTTTTTGCATACTCAAAGAACACGTCAGGCTCTCTGTGTGCCGAGATAATTGTCATCTCGTAATCCACGCCAAGCTTCTCAAGAATGTCAGCCGCCTTGCTCATAACAGGCATATCTGAATCGCTTCCCATTACAATACCTACTTTAGCCATAATGAAATCTCCTTTGTCACCATTAATTTATTATCGTTATAATACTCGCAGATTGCTTTACACACCATGCTCCCGCAATCCTAAAATGATTTTACTATCACACTTTATTATCGTCAATCATTTTGTTGCGGAATAATAACAAAGCTGTGCAAATGTCACTGTCCAAACATCTTCTATCGCCTCATCTAAGTATGAGTACCTGTCATCACAGGTTTTGCTTTAATCAACGCTCTCTATAGCTTCATTTAAGCTTTCCGTGCCAGGAAGCACAAATCTGCCGTCAAGTATAATTGGTGTCCTGCTGCCGTCTGCCTTTACTGCCCAGATGCCTTTAAGTTCATCATAAGGAATTGTTATATCTGTGTGGCAGTTGAAATATGCCTTCTGCGGCTCGCTGTCCCTCAGCCTCGAAAAATCATTTTCCCTTGCGACTATCTCCTTGCCGTCAGGATTATAAACCTTTAAATCCTCTGCATGTGAATAGCAGGTGTCGCCTATAGCAAAATGCGGCCCCATCTTCTCAATAATAAGAATCTTTAAGCGGCTGATTATGTCGTATTTCTTTGCCATTGCGTATGCCACTGTATTTGTACCGATTGCAAACTCGCCCATTGGCAGGGTCTTGTGATTAAACAGCAGATTATCCTGTATGAGCTTTCGGTTTGCTTCCTCATCCTCAAATACGCTGCAGCCGTAATCCGCCACAATACCATTCTCAAATCTAAGCCAGAGATTCTTATACTCTATCTGGTCAATGAATATCTGCGAAATATGAAGTATGCCGTTTGTGCCCTTAAGCCTCGGTGAAGTGAACACCTCGCCTAACGGAATGTTCACGTCCGAGAGGCAGTTTTCAAAATTGGTCTGCTTTGTTGCGTCGGCAAGCTCGCCAAAGCACACAGTAAGGTCGGTTCTGTTGCCATTTGAACCAAGGATATGCGCCTGTACCGAGGAGTCAAGAGTATCTATAAGCTTTTGCTGAATCTCCTTGTACATCACATAATCCAGTGTATTTATCTTTATTGTCTCTCTGAAAATCTCTTCAAAATTCTCACCAATCTGCGGTGACGGGAACGAAATAATGGTGAAGCTTCTTTCATCGCCCTTTATATATTCATTCACGATTCTTGATGCCTCTGAAATATACGAAAGGCTTAAGCCTCTTTGCTTATCATTAAGACTTGTGCTTTCCGGCTTTGAAACCAGATTCTGCGGCTCCTCACCAAAGGTCTCTAAAACCGCCGGTCCGGCGTAAACTGCCGCTTCCGCCTTATAATTTTCATACGCTACCTTAAGCATGGCAAGCTTTCTTTCAATAAATGGCTTGTCAATGTAGAGTGCCTCGTCAAATCTGTGGTCAAAATCATACTGTACATTTAAAATTGCCCCTGAATATCTGATGACAGGTTTAAGTCCGAGCTTTTCAAAGTTTAGTATTGCCTGTCTGATAACCCTCTCAAAGCCGATTTCAAAACGTATATCCACGGTCTTTTTCTTTGACAAATCAATTCCTGCGTTCTCAAAGCCTCTGCGGTAGCCTTCGGTATAGGTATCAGCCATCTTATTTATATCTTCCTGTGGCAGTGAATTTAAAAACTGCGCAGTCTTTATTTCATTCTCTGTAACATACACGCCATATGCATAAAGATATCTCATATCTGTCAAATCACTGTTCATAATGATATCCCTTGCAAATGTCAATGACGGGTCAACCATAGCCCTTACCCTGTAAGGCATTTTTACATCGCAGTAATCGCTCATATAGTAATACACTGCCTCTTTTAACTCACCATACAACGCTTCCTTTGAGGTCTTGTCGGTCTGTGCCTGCTCGTAAATGTTGTATATCTGAACGAACAGCTCCAAAACGCTTGTAAGCTCCAAAAGCCTGTATTCGTAGGCATATGACTTAATTGCTCTAATCTCCGTATACAAAAATGCCAGCAGCTGGCCTTCTTCCATTCCAAAGCAGTTAACGGCATATGCCGGATTCGCAAAGCTTGTCTCGTAATTTTCCTTTAAAACATCTCCGTTCAGTCTCTGATTGACGCTCTGACACTTCTCAAGGGAATAATCCTTAACAGCACCGCTTTTAACATCTTCAAACAAATCTGCCACAAATATTATAAACTCAGAAACCATCTTAAAATACTTCTGAAGCTTATCAGGCAGCACCTTCTCTGTCACAATGTCTCTTATTCTTTCCGTAACAAGCTCATATCTTTCCTGTGCCAGTTCATTATCTTCTTTAAATATATCTCTGTAATCCATAAATATTTAATCACCCCTTTAATATCATTTTTCTTATTCATCCTTTATCTTTCCGAGCTTAACATTCTTGTCTATCATATTCATCATATATTCGGAAAGTATCTCTGAGCCCTCGTGAATCTTTGCATTTCTGTTTACAATCTGGTGCTTTGCAACATCATGCTCCAGCCATGCTTTTCCACCCGTCGCATCATTTAACATGCCCGGCTGCACCCTGTCAAGTACATTCGCAAACTTTGATTCAGGAGTTTTGAAATCCTCAAACTCATCCCAAAGCCCCCACATCTGCTTTTCCTGGTCCTCAGGCAGCATACCAAACAGCCTCTTTGCCGCTTTTAACTCACGCTCGCGCTTCGTCTGATTGCCCGCCTCATCATAAGCATATGTATCTCCGGCATCAATCTCAATAACATCATGTATCAGCACCATGCTCATCACTCTTAAGATATCAACCTTTTCATTTGAGTACTCGCTAAGCAAAAGCGCCATAACCGCCAGATGCCACGAATGCTCGGCATCATTCTCCTGCTCAATACCATTTAACTTGTAGGTCTGTCTCTTAATATCCTTGAGCCTGTCAAGCTCCAGTATAAAATTCATCTGCTTACTCAATCTGTCCATGATGTATGTCCTCCCAAGCGCATGTATTTTTTAATTCTCCGGACAATTTTCCGGCTCCGGCGCCCCTTCCTTTATAAAATGCTTTTCTGTTTTGTCTGCCCTGCCGTTTTATGACACCAGACCCCATATGTATAGTGCAACCATACCTATTATCATCAATGAGTTAAGAGCAATGGCTATCTTGTCAGACAGCCAGATTCTTTTATTGATTTTATAATTCATAATCAGTATTAAAACAGCAAATATAAAAAGCAGCAGCGCAATCCAGCCTAATGATGCAGCTATTGAGGCATCTCCAAGCTCAGGTTTTATTGTGAGAAGCATCCCTGCACCAAAAAAAGCCGCGCCTGTAATGAATATAAGTATTCCAACAACAGACGCCGCGCTTATCTTCTTTCTGTCTATCTCCCTAACATATCTGTCCTTTTTCATCAACAAATCCTTTCTTCTGATGCTGCCTTTAAGCCTGTACAGCCATACATGATTAACAGACCGCTTTCCATGTATTTAAGCAGTCCTCCGCCTATGCTTATAATCGAATATTTTAAAGATTGTAAAGCCCAGAATGACTCCACTCATATTCAGAATAATATCATCCACATCAAATGTTCCGACTCTTGTTACAAGCTGCAGACATTCCACCAGAATAATAAATATCAGTGCCACAGGCAAAATAGCATACCATCTTCTCATATGTGAATAGAATACCGGCAGCAGAAAGCCAAACGGTACAAACACTAAAACATTTCCCAAAAGGTTGACCATAACCATTCTGCAGCCGATAATGTCCCTGTATACCCAGAATCTTTTTATCTCCTTGAACGGTTCTAAATTATACCTATAGTTTTCCGAAATCTCTGTCCTTCCATATCTTTCTGAAAAGAACAGAAAGTATATAAGGCAGCCTATATAAATAAAAAACAATATAAATGCGGCTGCCTTAACTAATCTTTTAAACCATCGTTTATGCAACATCAGACAACTCTTTCTTCTTCTTCATTAAAACAGCGCCGCAGATAATCTGCACCGTACCAATCATAACGCCAACAGCTGCAGTAATAATTCCTAAAACAAGACATGTAACGCCCCACTTGCCTGTTGCGCTCGAGGTCTCCATAATAACATCAAGTCTGGATTTGTTTTTCATTCTCCGTATCCTCCATAAAAATTTATAATTTACTCTGCTCCATACTGCTCATAGTATGCATCAATCGCAGCCTTTAATTCATCATCAATAATGACCTTTCCCTTGTATGGTCTGTTGTATAAATGCTCCACAACCTCTGCCATCGTAACAATCGCTGTAGTTTTAAGACCGTACCTCTCCTCTATCTCACAAAGTGCAGACTTTGTGCCCTGTCCACGCTCCATCCTGTCAACCGAAACCACAAGTCCCATTACATCCACGTCGCCCTGCGCCTTGATAATAGGAAGTGTCTCACCTATAGATGTTCCGGCTGTAGTAACATCCTCAATAATAATAACCCTGTCACCGTCTGCAATCGGGCTTCCGAGCAGTATACCCTTGTCGCCGTGGTCCTTTATCTCTTTTCTGTTTGAGCAGTACTTAATATCCCTGCCATATTCGCTGCTTATAGCAATCGTAGCGGCAACCGTAAGCGGAATGCCCTTGTATGCCGGTCCGAAAAGCACATCAAAGTCCATACCAAATTTATCATTTATAGCCTTCGCATAATACTGTCCAAGTCTGCTAAGCTGTGCGCCCGTCCTATAAAATCCTGTATTAATGAAGAATGGTGTCTTTCTGCCGCTCTTCGTCACAAAATCACCAAACTTCAGCACATTGCAATCAACCATAAACTCTATAAATTCCTGCTTATACTGTTCCATAATTCATCCTCCAAATAATAATCTAAGCTTCTCTGCTACTGTTAGCATGCTGCCGCAGATATATGGCAGCACAGTAATTAACCTCAATATCTATTATTCCTTATAATTCTAACACACCTTATCAAGGTTTTCAACAAAGCAAAGTTGATTTTTAAACTACAATTTTGCTTTTTGATTAAACACAAGTGTTTTGTTATTCATCAATTTTTTATTGCACTTATTTACCGCTCATGCTAAAATTACATTGTATGTCGATTATTTCTTGCACGGATTCTTGTTTTGTCTTTGACATTTCGTCATTTGCATTTCATATTTGGCATTCTGCCATGAGAATCTCATTTTATTTATCATACGATACAATTTTCTGTTGTATTTACTCTTATCATATTGTAAAATGGAGGTGTAACATTATATGGTCTTGGTAAACAGGCAATATAAAGACAGCCTTTTTCGCAGGATTTTCAGCGACAAAAGTGATTTGCTGTCCCTCTACAATGCTCTGAACGGTTCTTCCTATAATGACCCGGACGAGCTTACGATAACCACTCTTGATGATGTAATCTACATAAAGATAAAAAATGATCTTTCATTTATAATTGACGATAAGATAAATCTCTACGAACACCAAAGCACCTTCAATCCCAATATGCCGCTTCGCGGGTTGTTCTACTTAAGCGAGCTTTATCAGGCATATGTGGACGAGCATAATATGAATATATACTCCGAACCAAGGTTAAGGCTTCCTGTTCCACAGTACATCATATTTTATAATGGTACTGATGACGAGCCAGAGCAGATGACACTTTATCTTAAGGATTTGTTTGAGTCATCTGATGCAAAGCCATGCATTGACTGTCAGGCAATACAGATAAACATTGGTTTTGGACACAATAAAGCTCTTATGGATAAGTGCTGCAGGCTTTATGAATACTCTTTTTTTGTTAATATGATTAAAGATAATATTAACAAAGGATATAAACTTGCTGATGCTGTAGAGATAGCAGTAAATTACTGTATTACACATGATATTCTAAGGGACATTTTAAGCAAAAACCGTGCGGAGGTGGCAAATATGATACTTACGGAATACAATGAAGAGCGGCATCTTAAGGCTCTCAGAGAGTATAATTATGAAAAGGGCTTTGAACAAGGGCTTGAACAGGGGCTTTCTTCCGGAATTGAAGAAGGGCTTGAGCGCGGCACTAAAGAAGGGCTTGAGCGCGGCACTAAGATATCAGAGATAAAAATGATACTCAAGCTTCACGCAAAGGATTTCCCGGTCACTGATATCGCCGATATAATTGATGCAGATGTATCAAGAATTGAAGCTGTTATCAGGCTTTTTGATTCTGACGAATCGCTGACTGCTGAAGAAATCGCTGATATGCTTTAATTATTAGACTGTAGGCGGTTCAGACTCAACTGATTCGCTGAAGAAATCGCTGATATGCTTTAATTATCAGACAATGAATGCTTTAAGGAAATAATCGTACTGCAGAGGGCTTGTATCTCAGATTACCGATTCACTTCTGAGATACAAGCCCTTATTCAAACCTGATTAATGCATAAATTGAAACCAATATGCCAATCCATGATTATAAATTTACTTCACTGCCCCAATCAATTCATTTATATCCTGAACGCCGTATTTTATCATGTATTCTTCTATTCCTGCCACGACCTTCTCTGTTGTAAACGGGTCAGCAAAGTTTGCCGTTCCGACTGATACGGCAGTTGCTCCGGCAAGTATGAACTCAAGCGCATCCTCCGCATTTGCAATGCCGCCCATGCCTATTATCGGAAGCTTTACAGCATTCGCCACCTGATAAACCATTCTTACCGCCACCGGCTTAATTGCCGGACCGGAAAGACCTCCGGTCTTGTTTGCAACCGCAAATTTTCTTCTGTGGATGTCTATCTTCATGCCGGTGATTGTATTGATAAGCGAAACTGCATCTGCTCCGCCTGCCTCGACAGCTCTCGCCATCTCTGTAATGTCAGTCACATTTGGGCTGAGCTTCATAATAACAGGCTGCTTTGCCGCCTTCTTTACCGCCCTTGTAATGTCATATGCCGCCTCAGCCTTCTGTCCGAAAGCAATGCCGCCCTCCTTGACATTCGGGCAGGAAATGTTAATTTCCAAAAGGTCAACCGGCTCGTCTGCCAGTCTCTCAACAACCTCTATATAATCCTCCTTCGACCTTCCACAGACATTTACTATAATCTTCGTGTCGTACTGTCTTAAAAATGGTATGTCTCTATTCACAAACACGTCAATACCCGGATTCTGAAGTCCGATGGCATTTATCATGCCGCCATAGGTCTCTGCAATTCTAGGCGTAGGATTGCCCGGCCAAGGCACATTCGCAACACCCTTTGTAACAACTGCGCCAAGCTTATTTAAATCCACAAACTCGCTGTATTCCTGACCTGAGCCAAAGGTTCCCGATGCTGTCATCACAGGATTCTTAAGCTCAACTCCTGCTATGTTCACTTTCATATTCATATGTTTTTCCTCCGATGCACAGCAATCTGCCCGTGCATTTACTATATTTTAAACTAAAACATGGCTGTGCAGAATATGCCTGCATATTTTAAGTATTTTTAAAGCTCAACATCCTCTGCCGGGAATACAGGACCTTCCTTGCAGATTCTCTTGTTGTGAACACGAGAATGCCCGTCAACCTCAGTCGACCTGCATACACAGGCAAGGCACGCGCCGATACCGCACGCCATCTTCTCCTCAAGCGAAATCCACGCCTTCATATTATTTTCGGCGGCATACTGCTTAAGCGCTCTTAGCATCGGAGTCGGTCCGCAGGCAAAAATGGCATCTGCCTTAAGCCCGTTATCCTTAATAGCATCAATAACATTTCCCTTAGTGCCGGCACTTCCGTCCTCAGTTGCAACTACAACCTCTGTATATCTTTCAAATTCATCCTTCAAAAACATATTGCTGTCGCGGTAGCCGATAACAGCCTTAGTCTCACACTTAAGCTGCTTAGCAAGCTCAAGCATCGGCGGAATACCTATGCCGCCACCGATAAGAAACGCGCTTCCCTCAAAATCCAGAGGAAACCCATTTCCCAGCGGTCCAACAATATCAATCAAATCGCCCGCATTATAGCCGGAAAACTCATTTGTTCCCTTACCGGCAATACGATACACAATTCGAAGGCTTCTTTTTTCCTTATCAATTTCACAAATGCTTATCGGTCTTGGAAGCAGTCTTGAACCGTCCCGGCAGTAAACAGATATAAACTGTCCCGGCACCGCCTCCATTGCAATATCCTTCGTGCCAATCCACATACTGAAAATGTCCGGAGCAATGCACTCCTGACTTATCACTTTAGCCCTTTCCTTATACTTTGCCATAATATTCTCCCATTCCGATTAAATCATTTGTTGCCGTTTTTATCTTTCAACATCAGCTTCATAAACCATTCCTTCGCTTATTCCAACACTAGCCGGCTTTCGCAATTACATTTTGATATTTGTACTTATAATTTTATGATTTTTTCTTCCCCGGCATGCGCCTTGAAGGCGAAGCCTGAACGAAGCATCTGCTGCTTCATAAACTATTCCTTCGCTTATTCCAACACTAGCCGGCTTTCGCAATTACATTTTGATATTTGTACTTATAATTTTATGATTTTTTCTTCCCCGGCATGCGCCTTGAAGGCGAAGCCTGAACGAAGCATGCGGGGATAAAAAATCATAAAATTATATATTAAAACTATCAAAATATACTTGCGATATCTTCTATCATATCGATTACGGCAGCTCTTGATGCCTCACCGAAGTTCTCTGCTCCAAACCTAGCATATTTCTCCTGCTTATAAGCCGCAATGATTCCTCTTGATGAATTTACGATTGCACCAAGACCGTCCTCATTGAAATATGGTGCAAGGTCCTTTGCCTTGCCGCCCTGTGCGCCATAGCCAGGCACAAGGATAAATGATTTCGGCATTACCTTTCTTAAAATTTTGCCCATCTCAGGATATGTAGCTCCTACTACTGCGCCAACGTAGCTGTAGGAATCGCCCATGTGGTCCAAGCCCCACTCTGCGACCTTCTCGCCTACCCATTCGTAAAGCGGTCTGCCGTCGATGATTCTGTCCTGAAACTCGCCGCTTGAAGGATTTGAGGTCTTTACGAGAATGAAAATACCCTTCTTCTCCTGCTTGCACACATCGATAAACGGCTTGACTCCATCGCTTCCGAGGTAAGGATTTACGGTTGCAAAGTCTTCATCAAAGAGTGAATACTCTTTGCTTCCAACCTTCACTTTTCCAAGATGACCTGTTGCGTAAGCTGCTGATGTTGAACCGATATCACCGCGCTTTACATCGCCGATTACAACAAGCCCTTTAGATTTGCAATACTCAATCGTCTTCTGATACGCCTTTAAGCCTTCAATTCCAAACTGTTCATACATTGCAATCTGAGGCTTTACAGCCGGAATCAAATCGTAAACATTATCCACTATTTCCTTGTTAAACTGCCAGATTGCATCAGCCGCACCCTCAAGCGTCTCGCCGAATTCTGCGAATGACTTTTTCTGAATATGCTCCGGCACATACCCAAGCATCGGGTCGAGTCCGACTACTATAGGTGCGTTTAATTTTTTAATTTTCTCCGCTAAAACATTTATCATTTCATTATCCTCCTGTATATGATCCTGTAATATTTTACAATCATACATATGCCAAAGGGCATTTCCCTGCTCTATAATCTATACCGGCGTCTTTTGCCGGCAATTGCAGCATGCCTAGTTTGGCATACCATCATATACAATATCGCCGCCGACAATAGTCATCACTGCACGGCCTCTTACACTCCAGCCGTCAAACGGCGTATTCCTGCCCATTGTAGCAAATGTATTCTTATCAATTGTATACTCTGTTGCAGCATCAATCAATGTGATGTCGGCGATTTTTCCCTCTTCAAGACTTCCCTTGTCAATGCCTAAAACCCTGGCAGGATTATAGCTCATCTTCTGCGCCATCTGCATAGGTGTAAGATAACCCTTATCCACAAGCTGTGTTATTGTAAGTGCAACGGATGTTTCAAGTCCCACGATTCCAAACGGCGCCTTATCAAAGGTCTGGTTGTTCTCGTCATAGCCGTGTGGCGCATGGTCCGTTGAAATAACGTCCATAATATCGTCCTTAAGACCGCAGCGCAGTGCCTCAACATCCTCCGCCTCACGAAGGGGCGGATTCATCTTGAAATCGCCATGATTTCTGTCGATATCGGTGCTTGTAAGCGTAAAATGATGAGGACAGACCTCTGCAGTAACCTTAAGCCCTGCCTCCTTCGCCGCCTTTACCATAAACACGCTGTCCTTTGTAGAGCAGTGGCACAGATGAAGGGTTGCGCCGGTTTCCTTCGCAAGAAGAATGTCTCTTGCCACAATCACATCCTCAACCGCATTTGTAATGCCCTTAACGCCAAACTCCTTCGATTTGCCGCATTCGTTCATGGCGCCTTTTCCGACCATATTTTTGTCCTCGCAATGTGCAAATACAGGAATGTTAAGTCCTGCAGCCTCCTTCATCGCCTCGCGGTAAAGCTCGGCATTCATAACAGACTTTCCATCCTCGCTTATCGCTCCGATGCCGGCTTCCTTCATCGCCTTTACGTCTGTTCTTTCCTCTCCTGCCTGACCTATTGTCACGGCTCCGACAGGAATAACATTGACAACTGCCTCTTGCTTTGCCTTGTTTACAACATAACTCACTGTTTCGGCACAGTCTGTCACAGGCTTTGTGTTCGGCATGACGCATACCGTGGTAAATCCTCCATGTGCCGCTGCAAGCGCACCCGTCTTTATCGTCTCCTTGTATTCAAAGCCCGGCTCACGGAAATGTACATGCAAATCAATAAGTCCCGGCATCACCCAGAGACCTGTCGCATCTATCTCCCTGTATGCTTCCTCACCTGAATCCTTGCCGTCTTTAGTTCCATTTCGTATCGCCTGTGCGGCGGCGTTACACAAATCAATATCAAGATTTTTACCGACCTTTTCAATCACTCCGTCCGATACAAGCACGTCAAATATTCCGTCCCTGCCTGACGCCGGGTCTATAACCCGCCCATTTTTAATCAGAAGCTTCATGGCAGCCCTCACTTATCACTATATTTTATAAAATTTATTATAAATGAAATAAGTCTTTTGTTCAATGTATTTTAGCTTATATAATAATGTTGTTTGTAAAAGCTATTTCTATGCTGATGTATTACAATGTCTGGATACTGTTTAACTTGTAGAACTCGCCCTTTTTATCAATAAGCTCCTCATAAGTACCGATTTCGGTACACTTGCCGTCATTTATTACTGCAATTCTGTCTGCATCACGGATTGTTGACAATCGGTGAGCAACAACAATCATTGTCCTGCCCTTTGCCAGGTTATTAATTGCAGACTGTATATATTTTTCCGAAATGCTGTCAAGTGCCGAGGTCGCCTCGTCAAGTATGATTATCTTCGGGTCTCTGATTAATGCTCGTGCGATTGAAATTCTCTGGCGCTGTCCTCCGGATAATGTATCTCCGTGCTCTCCAAGCATTGTATCCACGCCGTCAGGCAGCTCATTTATAAGCTCCTCAAGATTGACCGCCTTAATAACATCATGAAGCTTTTCATCGCTTATATCCGGCAGCCCATAAGTAATATTGTCACGGATTGAGCCTGAAAACAGTATTGTATTCTGCGGAACCACCGCCAGATGTTTTCTTACGCTTCTTAAATCAACGTCCTTTAAGTCATTTCCGTCAAGCAGCACCCTGCCGCTATCCAGCTTGTCAAAGCCCAGAATAATATTTAAAATTGTGGTCTTTCCAGCACCGGATTCACCCACAAGTGCAAGCGTTTCACCCTCACGTATATGCAGATTCAGATGATTTAATACAGGCTTGTTGCCTTCTTTATATGTAAAGCACGCATCCTCAAACACGTATTCTCCACGAACATCCGACAGCTCACGCTTGCCTTCATTTTCCTCAACGTCATGTGCAAGCAGTACCTCACCTATTGAGTTGACCGATTCAAAGCCCTTTGCCATCACCGGAATCATATTAACAAGTGCGCTGACCTGGTTTACGATTGTCGAAAAATAAGTCTGGTAAAGCACAACCTCGCCTATACTTATTCTGCCCTTATACGCAAGATAGCCTGTAAATGCCAGGCATATCATCTGGAATACCTGAAATACTGTCCAGCTTACTCCGCCGAAAATAGACTGAATAACATCAAGCTTATAGCCTCTGTCAGCCACCTGTGCCAGCTGGTAATCCATCCTCTTAACCTCTTCATCCTCCAGCGCATGCGCACGGGTTATAGGCACCAGTTCAACCATTTCCATAACCCTAGCCGAGGTCTCCTCCATCTCCTCACGAAACTCCCTGTTTCTCTGCTTCATTTTCCCTCTGAAAACAGCAACGGTAGCAGCTGCCACAGGTATCGATAAAAGGAAAAATACAAATACAAGCCGGCTCTTTATAAGCACAACAATTATTGCAGTGCTGATATTTACCACAATGCCCAGCATTCCTACAAAGAGCTGCCCCGAAAGCATCTCCACCGCCTCAACGTCACGCATTATTTTAGACTGAAGCCTTCCTGACTTCATCTCCTTGTGATATGCAATCGAAAGCTCCTGAAGCTTCTTTACCAGCGAGCATCTAAGCCCTGCCTCAACATTTCGGACCGCCTTGCTGTAAAGCCTTACATGCAGATAGTGAAACGGAATATTTAACGCCAGCAGCACCGCTATAACAATAATGTTCAGCCAGAGCTCCCCAAGCGGATGTTCTGATGAATTGGTTGCAATATTAATAATATTTGAAGTCACAATCGGTATCGCAAGATAAGGGCTGTGCTTGATAAAAAAGAACAGTGCAGACAAAAAGAGCCTTGAGTAATTGCCCTTATAAAGACCTATCAGCACCTTTAAAGGTTTCTTTTTGTCAAAGCTCTCAAGAAATACCGGTTTATCAAATTTTGTATCAAATACTTCTTTCTCCCTCATGTTTTTCTCCACTCTGATTTTAATGAATATAATTCATAATATTAATATCTCCAAATGCTAAAAAAGATTCTATCACATGAATTTACTCTGTCAATCATATAATTCTAAAAACTGCATGAACTTTCGGTACAGGTACATGACCTGCACCAGGGTAATGGAACCCGGTATTGTTCTATGTGATAATAAAAACAGGTCAGAACACCAATAGCATGTATCCTGACCTGTAATATTATTAATTCATTCTAAAAGCAGAAGTTTCTACTTCTTAATCTTTGCATAAGCCTCAAGCTCAGCAATCTGCGGACCTGTAGCTCCTGAATTTGACTGGAATACGAGCTTAATGCTCTTTGCAGTAACCTCATCAAATTCTACGATTACATAGTTGCCTGTAAGCGGATCAAACTGATACTTTGTATTCGGAACAATCTCCGTATAATTCTCACCGTCTTCGCTGACCTCGATTGAGAACTCCTGTGTTCTCTTACCCCATATCTTTGCAGGACAAACGCCAAGCTTGATACAATAGATTGGGTATGTATCATCAAAATCTACTGAGAACCAGTTTGGCCATATACCGGCTTCGCCTTCCCAGTATGAAGGTCCTGATGTGTCGCCGTTTACAGCGAGGTTTGGAAGATATACATCCTGATAACCGCCTGACTTAGCAGCGCCCTTAAGTGCAACATTTACACCCTCAGGTGTAACAGGAACAAATTCCTCAGCTGCTGTCTCAACAGGAAGTGTCATAGCCTCTGCCTGCTCCGGTGCCTTTACAACCTCAAGGTTTGCTTCCGGCATCTTCTGCTCCGGTGCGGAGAAAACATTGTATACATAATGTGCAAGTCCGATATTGGCTGCTGCCAAAAGTGCAATCAATATAATTGGTAATATGTGTTTTTTCATAACTGTCTCCTCCTTTCCTATTCTTCACTTGAAGCTTCAGCATTTCCAGCCATCTTCTTAGCGAGCTCTTCTGCTGCCTTAACGAAATCATCATCTGCCTCAACCTTGATATTCTCAGCGCATGAAACAGTCTTGAAGTTTGCATCATCTGCGCTCTTAAGAACTGTACCATTAATATTTACATTCTTAAATGTAACGTTGCTTACAAGCTTATCGTCTGCAGCACCCTTGATTCTGATATCTGTGTTTGTTCCTGAAAGGAAATTAACATTTTCAATCTTAACGTCTGAAATAGTACCTCTTGTAGTTGTGCTTGACCAGCCGCTTGCTCCTGAGAACAGGTCGATGATATACTTGATATCACTGTCTCCGGCACCTACTGTATTGTACTCAACTGTGATGTTGCTGAATGTAATATCTGAAATTGCAGCATCATCTGAGTTATGAATTGAAATAACAGGCTTATGGAAGTTGTTAAGTACAGTAATATTGTCAAATACGATATCTGTGATAGTCATATCCGCAAACTTACCCTTATTTGTCTCAAAACCAATCTCCATAGACTGAGCCAAGTCTGTCCAGAGCTGGCAGTTTGTAACCTTGATGTTCTTTGATGAAACCTGGCTGTAATTCTTAACAACCACTGAGTCATCCCATGATCTGATGAAGCAGTTCTTTACTTCATAATCTGTACATGACTGTAATGAGATACCGTCTCCGTTCGGTCTTGATGAAATAATATGTATACCATCAATAACGCCCTTTTCACAATTATACTGCTGAACTACCCATGCATTCGGGTTAAGCAGGATAACATCCTGAAGCAATGAATTCTTACAGTTGTTGAAGTTAAGCGGAACCTTTGCATTCTTACCTCTCCAGCCCTCATATAATGAACCGTCGATAATACCATGTCCCTTAATTGTAACGTCATCAACAAAGCTTACATTGAATGTACCATGAACAACAGCGCCGCCTGCAACATATACTACTGTACCAGGCTCTGTGATGCTGTACTCGTCAAGATTCCACTCACCAGGTCCGAAGAAGATAACATTCTTATCGTCCTTTGAAGGAACATCTGTCTCAATATCATATGTAAAGATATGAACTGCGCCCTTCGCTCTGTTGTTAAACTGTACTGTATAATCATCAACCTTATCGATTGAGAATGTAACTGTATGCTTTTCCTTATCAACTACAGGCTCAATGCCATAGCTTAAAGGGCTAACCCTTACTGTCTCAATATCAATATCAGGTACAGTTACAGTAATCTCTGCAACACCTTCAAAATCGAAGTATGTAACAGGTGTTCTTGATAACTCCGGAAGGTATGAGCTGCTCCATGATCTGTTGTTATTAACAGTTGTATCATATACGTAGCAGTCATATCCGTTAACAGTTACCTTTGTGTTAGTACAATGCTTCAAAGTAATGTCCTTTTCTGACTCTTTTCCTGACTCAGCATCCTCAGGTGTAGAATCCTTAAGAGTAGCCGGTCCCTCATAAAGAACTAACTTTGTGTCTTCGTACTTATTGCCCTCTTTTGCAATGTCAGCACACTCCTTAGCCTTCATACCAAAGTAGCATGCGCCGCCTAAAAGAGCAATAATGGCAAGAATCTCAAGTGCCACTAGTCCTTTTTTCATTTCATTCCCTCCTGGTCATATTATTGTTAAAACCTCTGTTTTAACCTCGTATATTTAATCCGCTTTCTGCGTATTAAAATATCTTTTTATATTATACCATATCAATATAATGCACGTAAATATTTTTCATGCAAAATATCGCAATGCTTATGCATTTTTTATACAGCACTATTTTCCTGATTGTCTGGAAAATACTCTTGCGCATAGCCTGACTCAAATACCCGCATCCACGTCTTATGAAACTGTGATATCTGCCTTGCCATCCTTAATATCAATATGATAAAGCTTTCCGCCGTAATTGATATTGTAAGCAAGTCTTGTCCAGTTTGAAGGAAGTGCAGGCTCTACACAAACCTCGCCATTCTTTATTGAGAAGCCTCCAAATCCCTTGACAACATTCATATATGCACCGCCAGCCGCAGCAGGATGTGTTCCGCCGATGTATACAAGGCCGGCCCATTCCTTTCCACCGCCCTTAATATCGGCTGATGCTGACTTCATAAAGAACGGATAAGCCCAGTCTGAAAGACCGCAGCGGCATGCCAAAAGTGCATACATACATGCGCTTAAGGATGAACCGTGCTCTGTTCTTGGCTCATAGAAGCTCCAGTTCTTAAGCAGTGTGTCATCATCAAATTCATCTGCAAAAAGCGTAAGCCATGTAACAACGTCTGCCTGCTTGATTACCTGCGTGTGAGCAGCAACACCATATGCGCCGCCCCAGTACTCCTTGTCGTGAAGAAGTCTGCTCCTTACCTCGTCAACCGAGCAATCCTCAAGCTTAAGATAACCGTCAAACTGCTCGATTACGCCTGTCTTCGGGTCCGGCTGCGGAATGTACAAATGCTCTGCAGCATCCGCAAATTTAGCGGCAAGGTCAGCTAAATCATACTGCTTTCCAAGCTTTTCAACAACAGCTGCATCCAAATCACACTTTCCGGCAGCAATCTCTGCAGCGGCATCAAATGTATACTTAGCCATCCTGTTGGTATAACCGTTATTATTTACACGCTCATGATACTCATCCGGTCCGATTACATCATGAAGCTCATATTTATCTGAATTTACCTTCTTTAAAAGCAGGCTGTAATAGAACTTAGCGCATTCGATAACTGTTTCTGCACCGCCCTCGTTAAGAATTGATGTGTCTCCGGTATATCTTACATATTTCATGATTCCGTAAACAACTGCTGCAGAAATATGTATCTGCTTATCCTTGAAGAAGGTTCTCATAGGACGTCCTGTAAATACGTCTGTTACGTTGTAATCCGAGCATCCGTCGAAGCCGCCCTCCTGGCTTTCCCATGCATAAAATGCTCCGTCAAAGCCATAGCCTGCAGCCTTGTTCTTTGCGCCCTGAAGCGTATCAATACGATACTTCATAAGTGTCTTTGCAACTGCCGGCTCCGTGAACAGGAAGAAGTCAAGCATAAACATCTCTGTATCCCAGAAAACCGCTCCCTTATAGGTCTGTCCCGAAAGGCCTCTTGCAGCAATCGACATGCTGTCTGCATGGCGAGGTGCTATACAGTGAAGATGATACAGTGAGTAATTTGTAGCCTCCATAGCCTTATCGTCACCCTCGATAATTATCTCGGATACCTTCCACTTGCTCTCCCACATATCGATATTTTCCTGTCTTGCAGCCTCATAGCCTGCCTGTGCCTTATCATATGCAAGCTTCTGTGCCTCTGCCTCAAATTCATCAGTATCCTTGCTTGTGTATACTGCCGCTAACTTATCAAGCACATATTCCACACCCGGCTCTGCTGTAAATTCATAAGTCTTTAATGTCTTTAAAGGCTCTTCAAAGCTTCCTGCCTCTGCCTTAAAGTTTGTTCTGATTTCTTCAGCCACGCATACATGGTCGGCGCTCTCATGAGTTGTTGTAACAACCTTTATGCTGTTATCCAGAGTACTTCCGACAACCTTATCATAATGAGGTCCGTTGATATCCCAGACATCACTGTCAATACCTGCTACAAGCTTTACTTTAGCTTCCCTATCAACAGTAAGCACAAATCTTGAACCCAAAAGATGCGGTGAAGGCATACTTGCAAAGCGTTCTGCCTTGACTGTCACGGTCACGCCATTTACATCCCATACACTTTCTCTTGTAAGAAGTGCCTTGCGGTAATCCAAAGTAAATGTGTGGCTCTTTGGTGCAAATGCATTTGCATCAAGCTTCACACCGTCAACAACTGCATAAGTATATAATGCATTAGGAGCATTTAAAGGCTCTCTCCATGCATCGCCAACCTGGTCATAAATACCTGCAAGGTTAATTGCAACATATCCGTCCTTCTCAAACTCATCAAGAGTTCCTCTGACGCCCATGTATCCGTTTCCGAGCAGATACTTATTACCATTAGATGTATTTTTAGAAGAATCAAAGCCTGATTCGCTAACCTTCCAATCTATCATATCCATCCCTCCACTAAAACATAATTTCTTTTATACGCATACGAAGAATACCTAGATAGGTATTCTTCGCATCATGTTCTATTATGCAAAGAATCTGCCTGTGACAGGTTCTTTGTATATTAATTATTTAATTTAATGCAATCTGTAAGTCAGACCATATGTATCATGTCATACAGTACATTAACCCTTTACAGCACCGCTTGCAGCACCATCTGTAATCTTCTTCTGGAAGATAAGGAAGAATATCGTCGGCGGTACAATTGAGAATAATACTACCTGTAATGTATCGATAACTGTGATATTCTTAAGAGTTCTGAATGAGAACAGCTTAACCATAACTGTCCACTTCTTCGAAGTTCCGTTAAGTACTAAGTACGGTAACAGGAAATCTGACCACGCAGCCGTTATAGCAAAAATTATAATTACTGAGATAATAGGTCCTGAAAGCGGAAGTACTATCTTGTAGAATATCTGGAACGGACCACAGCCGTCAAGCTGTGCAGCCTCAATAAGCTCCTTAGGAAGTCCCTCGAAGAAGTTCTTAAAGAGTACAACCCAGAACGCATTTGCACCGAAGCATAACCACAGCGGAATAAAAGAACCAACAAGACCTACTGCATTGATATTCAGATATAATGCAACGATACTTGCTGTTGAAGGAATCAACAGACACCACATAACAAGAGCGTTAAGTATCTTATGTCCTCTTGGCTTAAGTATTGCGAGACCATAAGCTAAAAGTCCGTTGAAGAATACACCACAGATAACTGCACCAAGTACAACTATACCTGAATTAATATAGAATCTGGTAAATCCAAACTTCTTCCACGTCCTCAAAATGCCATCAATCGCAAAGCTCTCCGGCATAATCTTCAGAGATGACTTATACTCGGCAAGTGACTTAAAACAGTTTAAGAATACCCATACTGCCGGGAACAAAGCTATGACTACAAAAATAAAACATATAATCATAATAAGGATACATAATATCTTTATTCTTGGTGAACGTACATCAAAATATCTGATAACACCATCTGACTTCTGAAGGTACTTGCCAAAGAAAAATCCTTTACCCTTATATTTTTCTTCTTTTTTGAATAATTTCTTTAAATTCATGTCCAGCCCCCCTTAGTCATCTTTTGATTTTGTCAGCTTAGTATAAAGCGCACTAAGCGCAACAAGCATTATACAAATAAGAACTGAAATAGCTGAAGCCTCTGGGTAATTGTAGTACTCAAACGCCCTTCGGTATACGAGCATAAGGATTGATATACTCGCATTATTCGGACCACCATTTGTAATAATGAGTGGCTCATAGAGAATCTGGAATACTGAGATAATCTGCAGGATAAGCATTGTCTTACCTAATGAGAATATCTGAGGTAATGTAATATGGATAATTCTCTGAAAAATACCTGCACCATCAATAGTAGCTGCTTCATAAAGCTCAGCATTGATACTACTGATACCTGCCATATAGATAAGCGCTGTAGAACCCGCGCCCTTCCATGTCATGGCAATAACAATAAGAGGTATAATCCATGTCTTTCCCTGCAGCCATGCAACCGGTTCAAAGTTAGGAATAATCTTTGATAAAAGTATATTTAAAACACCTGTAGGTCCTGCTTTGTAAAGGTTTAACCATATATATGCCGTAGCAATACCCGGCACAATGTTTGGAAAATAAACACCAATTCTGAAGAAGCCTTTAAGGTGTATTGTTTCCGAAATCATAATAGCCAGAAGAATCGGTACGAAGAAACCAATAACCAGTGACCATAAAATATAAACAAATGTATTCTGCAATGCAGGCATAAAATCCGGCAGTTTAAATGCCGATATGTAATTCTGTAATCCTACAAACTTATTTATTCTCATTCCATGTGCATTAAAGAAAGAAAGTACAATACTTTCAATCAACGGAACCCATACAAAGAATGCAAAAAGTATAATTGTAGGAGCCATAATAAGCCATGCCATCAAATCTCTTCTAACGGAAGCCTTGTTCTTCATTCTGGCACCCTCCTCTATACACAATTTTTTGTTAACATTATATTTTTTAAAGCAAATGGGGTTTCTTTTGGAGAAACCCCATCGCCTTATTAATTATTTAATTCAAATCAACAAATTAACATAAAATATTAATTACTGTGCGTTTGGATCATCAAGAATTGCCTGATACTCTTCGTTAGCTGCCTTCATAAGAGCTGCAACGTCAGCATCCTTGTTTGTAAGTACTTCCTGAAGAACCTTTGTAAGTGCAGCATACATAGACTGTGTCTTACCTGGCTCCTCTGACTTGATGTTACCATTCTTAATGAAATCGAAGTATGAAGCGTAAAGCTCTTCCTTAACGTTACCATACTGCTCAATAGCTTCTGCCTGAGCTGCCTCAAGCTCTGGGCTGTCCCAACCTGAGATAGACTGGATTACAGGAATACCAAGTTCGTTGTTTGTCTTAGCACCATCAAGGATACCCTGCTTAACTGTGTCAGTAACAACCGGTGACTTGCCCATTAATACTAAGTAATCAAGAGCTGCATTAACCTCTGCATCTGTAGCATCCTTTGAGAATACGTAAGGTGTACCACCTGTTAAGCCGTAAGCTGCATCCGGACCTGCTGGTAAAGCACCAAGACCGAAGCTGTCAAGTGCAAGACCTTTTTCTGCTGGCTGGTTAACTGCATCGTTAGCTGCAATGTACATAGCTGCTGTACCTGCTGCGATGTTCTCGAAACCTGTTCCCCAGTTCTCTGCTGTAGGATCAGCTGTTAATACATCATAATCCCACTTAAGTGACTTAACATATTCCATAGCCTTGATTGCTGCATCTGAAGCAAGATCAGCTGTGTATGTTCCATCGCCATTATCCTTTACAAGGTTTGCGCCGAATGCCCAAGCGATGTTTGAGAAGTGCCATCCACCTGCATTATCAGCAGCAAGGAGACATAAACCAGCCTGGCCTGTAGCTTCCTTGATAAGCTTAGCATCTTCTGCTAACTCATCCCATGTCTTTGGATACTTCGGAACGCCGTTCTCATCAACAAGGCCTGCCTTCTCGAACATATCAACATTTACCATAAGACCAAGTACATAACCATCACGAGGAACACCATATACCTTACCGTCATCGCTTGAAAGAAGCTTACGAACTGACTCGTTCATGCTGTCTAACCAGCCTCTGTCCTTAAGAATGTCTGTGATATCCTTTACATAGCCACCAGCGATAAGCTTCTTAGGCTCTGTATACCATGTTTCAAAGATTGTTGGGCAGTTTCCTGACTCAGCTAATGGTACGAATGTATCAACAGCGTATGTATAAGGAGCCTTCTCAACCTTTACGTTAGGGTTGTCTGTTGTTAACTGCTTGATGTAGCCATCATGAAGTTCGAACTGAGCCTCATCACTACCTTCTGCTGGGTAGATACCTAACTTAAGTGTTACGTCTTCTGCTGGAGCCTCTGTCTCCGGTGCATCTGTCTCTGCAGGTGCTTCTGTCTCTGGAGCCTTTGTCTCTGCCTGTGTTTCAGCCTTTGTCTCCTCTGGCTTATTGTCGCCGCCACATGCTGTAAGCATTGAGCCTACCATAGCAAGGCAAAGAACAAGGCCAAGGATCTTCTTAAAATTTTTCATCTTTTTCCTTCTCCCTTCCTGAGATTGAATTTTATTTGCGAGGGTCTGTGTAATACTCATTTTAAAAACTTTCCTACTGCCCTTACGCTCACATAAATTGTATCATTTGAGAATTTTGATGTCAATAGTTTTTAAATGATTAATTTTAAGCATATTCTACATACTTTTCAAAAAAGTAAAATGTTTTTTTAGTCATTTATACCAGTAATACGTTTTAGTGAGGTTGATATTATCATCAATTTATATATTTTTTATTTTTATTATACGACAAATTAACCAATTTAATTATTTTCCAAATTCGTGTTCTTCTGCTCCATTAACGAGTATTCCTGCTCCAGAAGCTCTATATAATGCTCTGTCATCCTGCATAAATATTCGGGTTTTTTTTGGCTGTCTCCATCGCCCTCCGCAATTGTCAACGCACCGCATACAACACATGCAAATTTTTTGCTGCAGTTTTCACATTCTGAAGGCATACAAATCCTGCCTGTTTCATTAACTATATATTCCCACTCGTCTTTAAAGCTTTTGCCGTCTCTGCAGTGATTTACAACCGGAGCATTCATCATGCCGCACGGAGTGATTCTTCCGTCCCAGGTTATCCAGAATGAGCTTTTGCCGGCCATGCATTTCATCTTTGCATCCTCTGTCCTCATGCAGTCATCATCTTCCTCCGCATTACACTTGCCTGCATGCATTGCCTGCAGATATAATTTATATCTGTTTTCGCTCATTCTGAGCTTATCCGACCTTGCTCTTGCCGCAGCTGCCTCCTCAGCCGTAAATCTGACTTCAACATCTGTCTTTCCGTTTTTAGCACTTCGTACCGGCGGAAACATATATGAAGTAGCCCTGAAGCTTAAATCTCTTTCCTTTGCGAAATTAATAATATACTCCATGTCAGCCTCATTATATTTTGTAAAGCTGGCATTGATATTAACCATAATTCCGGCTGCCCTGAGCAGTTCAATTCCACGAACCGCCCTGTCATAGCCATTTTTCAGCCCGCAAAGCCTCTCATAGGTTTCGTTATCCTTGCCATAAAGCGTAACATTAATCTTGGCAGGCGGTGTTTTTGAAAGCCATTCCATAATGTTCTCATCTATCAGCGTCGCATTACTGTTAATTGTAATAGACAGTCCAAGCTTTGTAAGCTCCTCATATATATATCTGAAATCCTTTCTTATAAACGGCTCGCCGCCGGTCAGCAGCAGAAAAAGCATGCCGCACTCTACAGCCTCTTTGCCTAAGTCTATCCACTCCTGTGCAGAAAGCATTGTACCTCTCTCGTTCATTTCCTTTTCAGACATACGTATATAGCACATGCGGCAATTCATGTTGCAAAGCGGTGTAAGCTCAAACGATCCGTTAAGCGGAATCTTTTTAATCGCTGCTTTATTCATAAGGAATCTTTTTATCTGCGGCTGTGGTGTCCTGTCTGCCATAGTATTAAACCTCCATGTTTCTGCAAATTATATTTTCCCTTATCAGGTAATACTCAATCATCAATTTACATTTTTATTTCTGTATCATTTGCCTTAGGATATTCATTACACAAATATCTGTAAACCGGCTCGTCCTCTTCAATCTTTGGGAAACGTCCTACATGCTCATAAAAATAATTATCATTATTATCGTCATTGCACATCGAAACCTCTCCAAGCAGCACATCTCCACTTCCTGTAAGCACATTAAAATCATGATATGTACCCGGTTTAAGCGTAATGCTCTGCCCCGGCTCAAGATAAATATCCGTACCCGCCTTCACGTAATAAGTATGTCCATCCGAGTTCACACATACATCAGTATCCGCAAGTCCGTAATTTTCATCACTGTTATACAATTTAACAATCAGAGTACCGCCGCCGCGGTTAATAATATCCTCGCTCTTGCTCCAGTGGAAATGCATCGGCGAATACTGGCCCTCCTTCACCATAAGCAGCTTCTCTGCGTATGTCTTGGTATAAATATCGCTCCCGTGTCTGCCGTTTCTTATTGTAATAAGCGCCATACCGGTTTTATTCCAGTCTCCGAGCCCATAATCCGTTATATCCCATCCGAGCATTGTATCTCTTATCTCGTCATACTCATGTCCCTTATCCTTCCAGTCCTCGGCTGTCCACCCTGCAAACGGCGGGAGACAAAATCCATGCGCTTTAATCAATGCCTCCATATCCTTAATTGCATTATTAATTTCCGAACGTTTCATAATAAATAAATTCTCCATTCCGCCGGCCTTTGCTTATAGCAAAACAGCGGCATACGCTTGTCCTAAGCACTGCTCTTCTCCCTTTTGCAGTACAGACATCTCATGTCCAAATGCCAAAATGTTTTTCAAAGCAAAAATTCTGCCAGCACATAATTGCTCAAATCCACGCCATAATCCGTCAGTCGCAAAAAATCATCCTGCTGTTCAATTAATCCCTCGCTCATTAATCTGCCCAGCACTTCTCCATATATATCATAAATATTTTTACCGAAACACTTCTTAAAATCCGCCATGGAAATGCCTTTGCACATTCTCAGTCCCAGAAACATAAACTCTTCCATTCTCTCTTTTTGTGAAAGCAATTGTATGGTTTCCTCATCCACCCACGGCGAAGCCTGTACGCTTTTCTTATCTGCCGTCTGCAACGCTTGTTCATCTTTATCCGCAAACGGCAAAGCCTGTGCTCCGTTATCCGCCTGCAAAACCAGTCCTGCATTTTCCGGTTCTTCGGTTTTATCTACGGTCTTATCTCCGGCTTTATCTACGACTTTATCCACAGTCTTATCTCCGGCTTTATCTACAGTCTTATTTCCGACTTTATCCTCGTCTTTATCTACTGCTTTATCCCCGGCTTTATCCGTGCTATTGTTTTCAGTTTTATCTATTACTTTATCCCTGGCTTTATCCACGGCTTCCAGATACGCCTCAAGCTCCCTTACATTTGCATATCTTCTGCCTTCAAAAAGAGAAGCAGCCCCAAGCCCCAGTCCAAGATAATCCTTTCCCTGCCAGTATCCGCTGTTGTGCCTGCACTCGTATCCCGGCAGTGAATAATTTGATATTTCATATCTGTAATAACCATTTTCGCCAAGGAAGTCTTTCGTGAAATGATAAATCTCACGCTCCGTATCCTCATCAGGAAGCTTAAGCACCCTATCCCCACCGGCTTCACAGCCCTTACCGGCTTCTAAATTTCCTACGGCTTCACATCTCCCACCGGCTTCGCAGTACATATCATAAAACGGAGTTTCCTCTTCTATAATAAGGCTGTACGCCGAAATATGCTCAGGCTTAAACGATAATGTCTTTATCAGCGTGTTTTCCCAGTTTTTCATCGTCTGACCCGGAATCGCGCTCATCAAATCCACATTCACATTTTCAAAGCCCGCTTCCCTTACTGCATCAAAGCTTCTGGCAAAATCCTCAAATGTATGAATCCTGCCAAGCACCTTAAGCTCCGCATTATCCGCTGACTGAAGTCCGAGGCTGATTCTGTTCACTCCATTAGTCCTGTACAGCTTAAGCTTATCTGCTGTAAGCGTCCCCGGATTGCACTCAATCGTAAACTCGCAGTCTTTGCTTAGCATAAAACCAGACCTTATTGCGGCAAATAATTTGTCTGCCTGAGAATTTGTAAGCACCGACGGCGTTCCACCCCCGATAAACACGGAAGTAACAATTCTGTCTTTGCTATATTCTTTGTAAAACTTAATTTCGTGGCAAAGTGTATCAATATATTTATCAATGCTCTCCCACTGTGACGAGCCTTTCCCAAATGATAAAAAATCACAATACAGACACTTTCTTATACAATATGGTATATGAATGTATATCATGAGTTCTCTTTTATCATTTGCCATACCAAGCTCCATTCCATATGCCGCCGCAGGCGGCATATCCTGCTGAATCCTTCTATTCTCCACATGCCGCCGCAGGCGGCACACCGTCTACTCCTCGTCTAACTTAAGCACACTCATGAAGGCCTTCTGCGGAATCTCGACATTTCCAATCTGTCTCATACGCTTCTTGCCTTCCTTCTGCTTTTCAAGCAGCTTTCTCTTTCTTGTAATATCGCCGCCATAACACTTTGCGAGTACATCCTTTCGCATTGCCTTTACGGTTTCGCGCGCAATTATCTTGTTGCCGATTGCCGCCTGAATCGGTATCTCAAACAAATGTCTTGGAATCTCCTCCTTGAGCTTCTCGCACATTTTCCTGCCACGCTCATACGCAGAATCCGCATGAACAATAAATGAAAGTGCATCGACCTCTTCCCTGTTAATCAAAATGTCAAGCTTGACAAGGCTGGAGATCTCATAGCCCTTAAGCTCATAATCAAAGGATGCGTACCCTCTGGAGCGCGACTTAAGCGCATCGAAGAAATCATATATTATCTCATTTAACGGCAGGTCATATTTTAACATAACCCTGTTGTCGTCAAGATAATCCGTGCTTATATATACGCCGCGTCTTTCCTGACACAGCTGCATTATCGCACCGATATATGTGGTAGTAACAAGTATCTCCGCACTTACAATAGGCTCCTCCATGTAATCAATTTCCGACGGATCCGGAAGATTTGACGGATTTGTAAGCTCTATCATATCGCCATTTGTCTTATGAACCCTGTATACAACGCCCGGCGCTGTGGTAACGAGATCAAGATTATACTCTCTTTCAAGCCTCTCTTGAATTATTTCAAGATGAAGCAGTCCAAGGAAACCGCATCTGAAGCCAAATCCGAGCGCAATCGAGGTCTCCGCCTCAAAAAACAGCGAAGCGTCATTGAGCTGGAGCTTGTCAAGTGCATCCCTTAAATCATTATACTTTGCACCGTCTGCCGGATAAAGTCCGCAGTAAACCATAGGCGTCACCTTCTTGTAGCCCGGAAGCGGTGCCTCACATGGGTTGTCCGCGTCAGTCACGGTATCTCCAACGCGGGTATCCTTAACATTTTTAATGCTGGCGGTAATATATCCAACCATGCCCGCACTAAGCTCATCACATGCAATAAACTGTCCTGCGCCGAAATATCCTACCTCAACCACCTCCGCTGTCGCTCCCGTAGCCATCATAAGCATCTTAGTGCCCTTTTTAATCGTGCCATCCATAACACGGCAGAACACAATAACGCCCTTATACGAATCATACAACGAATCAAATATCAATGCCTTAAGCGGAGCCGATGCATCCCCGGCCGGAGCCGGAATCTTCTTAACTATCTGCTCTAAAACGTCCTCAACATTAAGTCCTGTCTTTGCCGAAATCTGCGGAGCGTCCTGCGCCTCTATACCAATAACGTCCTCTATCTCATCAATAACCTGCTGCGGCTGCGCGCTTGGCAGGTCAATTTTATTGATTACAGGAAATACATCAAGATTGTGGTCAAGTGCAAGATAAACATTTGCCAGAGTCTGTGCTTCAATTCCCTGGGCCGCATCCACAACAAGAATAGCTCCGTCGCACGCAGCCAGACTTCTCGACACCTCATAATTAAAATCCACGTGTCCCGGCGTATCTATCAGATTAAAAATATACTCCTGACCATCCTTTGCCTTATACACTGTCCTGACTGCCTGAGACTTAATTGTAATTCCTCTTTCTCTCTCCAGTTCCATGTTATCCAGGACCTGGTCCTGCATCTCGCGCGTCGTCAAAAGACCTGTCATCTCGATAATTCTGTCCGCAAGTGTTGATTTTCCGTGGTCTATATGTGCAATTATACAAAAATTTCTTATCTTACTCTGATCAATGCTCACTCGCTATTCCTCCTGTAAATACCTGCTCTGTCCCCCTTATCCCAAGACGGCAGGAGCACAATAGCCTTATTTTTTAGTATAACACATGAAACAAACCTTCGCAAGCTCTGTAAAATATCATATCAATTTAAGTTTTAACATTTTAAATATCATCTTCCTCCAGATATAAAATATTATGATTAATTCACGGACAGCGTCACATTTTCTGATTTTCAAAAGCTCTCTCCATTTAAAACCGCATTAATAAGAGCTGCAAGCGGCTCCATCGCATTCTTCACTTCGTCAAATGTATTTGTATTTGCACCCGCCTCAACAAGAATACTTCTCTTAACAAGATGCTGGTTATACCTGTGAGCCTTCAAAAAAATCTTTCTAGTAAGCCCTGGATAATATTTTTCTGCCAAAAGCTTCATTTTCAGACTAAATGCCAGATTGTTTTCAAGGTAAGGGTTCGAATAAGCAAGCGGTCCGTCCGCATTCCTGCACATTCCGTTAAAAAACATTATCATCGCAGTCTGTTTTCCATTAACCTTTGTCACAAGCCTCGTCCCCTCATCTGCGGCATCCCTGTGCAAATCAATAGCCAGCTCCACCGTAGGATTCGCTTCAAGAAGCTTTGAAATATGTAGATTTGCCTCAGAATATGCATCATTATAATGATAAAGCGTTGCATCATGCAAAACATTATATCCATACACATTAGTCAAAATATCAGTAAGATAATTGCCTGCACCCACTATCGTCATATCCTCACCGCCCTCGACACTATCCGCAAACGCCTCATACGCATGCGTGTGATAAATAAGTATCTGCGGCACCTCTGGATTTCTTGCAATTGAAACATCCCTTGCCAGCAGCTTTGCAGCATCCAGCAGTTCGGGATTAACAGACGTTGAACTATGCACAAAATAAAAATTATCTCTTAAAAACTCAAAATTCTGCAGCTGCTCCAGACTATATACATTGCCGGCAGCCGCTCCTGCATTTGCCTGACCTGTTACTGCCTGACCTGCTGCTGTATGACCTGTTGCTGCCTGACCTGCTATTGCCTGACCTGTTACTGCCTGACCTGCTGCTGTATGACCTGTTGCTGCCTGACCTGCTGCTGTATGACCTGTTGCTGCCTGATCCTCAGCTTCAATATCAGCGTTTGTATAATTTGCCGTTGCGTTTGTGCTGTTTCGGGGCGCAGCCTGCTGCGTCACTTCCTCTGTTACTGACTGCTCTGGAAGGCTTTTCTTGCCATTATCGCCTCGGGGCGCAGCCTGCTGCGCCCCTTCTGCTGCATCCGTAATCTCTACCTTACACATTACACTTATATTATTTTTATTCTGAAATGATTCGCTTTTGCACTCGCCTGCTTCAATATAATCCATATACATCGGCTCAGGGCTCAAAATATAATTATCTTCTGTTTTGTTACCGGCTGCCGCAAAAGAAACAAGCTCTAACGATGTTTCTATTGTGTTTTTCAACAGGCTATCTTTTTTAACGGTATCATTTTTTTTATTTAAATTCTCATCTCCCGCAAGGCATAACGCCGGGAAGCCAATTCTTAACGCACCTTCTTCGACAGTACAGCAAAGGCGACTTAAAAAGCTTAAGCCATTCTCACCGCTGTCTGGCAGAGTTCCATACAACAAAGCAGTCAAAAGCATAATTCCCGCACAATACAATCCAATGCCCGATATTTTTTTATTTGTTTTCATTTTGCCCCTATTTCCCCGCTGTTTCAATACACACTTATATAATACCAGCATGCTGCAGATATATCTGCATTACGCTCTTAGTTTCAATACACACTTATATAATATACTTACATCACAGCAAATTTATACGTATGCTGTTATTATCAGCCAATTTTGGTTTTCGCTGAAGTAAACTTTGTCATTCACGATTTTCCTGCTGCCATTACGCAAATATTATGCGAGCGCAATATTTATCCCGCCCGAAACAATTTCGCTCAGCACGCGTATTTTTTCATCAATATCCTTCGGAGTTACAAACATCGGACCAAGCTTCGGTTCTATAATGTCCCTTATTAACTCATACCTTTGTGCATTGCTTAATTTTTCTACACTTTCTCCAATTGTACTGCTGTACGCAGACGATTTCAGAGCTTCAATAAAAGCCTCCGAGGTATCGTATACAAGCGCCGCCGCAGTGACCACCGTCGGCACGCCTATTGCAATCACCGGCACGCCAAGCGAAGCTTCTGTAAGGCTGTTCCTGTGATTACCTACACCTGACCCCGGCTGGATTCCCGTATTAGTAAGCTGAATTGTTTTGCCCAGTCTTAGCACGCTTCTTGCCGCAAGGGCATCTATCGCTATCACCAAATTAGGCTTTATTTCATCAATTACCCCTTTGACAATCTGCGCAGATTCAATCCCCGTAAATGCCATTACTCCCGGTATTATTCCGCTTACATTGCTTTCAGACTCTTCAAGGTGCCTTGTGATATGAACTTTCTCCGTTGTTCGCGGTCCCAGAGAATCTGATGTAACATCTCTGTTTCCAAGCCCTACGACAAGCACCGAAATTCCTTTTTTCATGTTTCCAATCAACTCACCGATAATGTCAGCAAGCTCCTTTTGAAGCTTCTCAATATATTCTGAATCATCAACCCCCATATAATCTGACTCAAGCGTAATATATTTTCCTACAGGCTTATTCATAGATTTCGCCCCTTTTTTATTGAAAATATCCACAACCGTAACCCTCCCATTAATGTCGTCCTTTTCATTCTCCGTGAGTTTTACTCCCGATATTTCCCCACCATCACCCTCAAAACTTTCCTTCTCTTCAAGGGCAAGATCCGTCCTCAACAGTTCATTCACGTCAAAACCTCCTTAAAAGCAACTATTTTAATAATATTTTTTCATTTTTATTGGGAAATATGTATTGACATTAAGGACGAATTTATATAGAATACTAAAGTATGTTTACATTATAGAACGTCCGTGTCCGGCTTTAATGCAAACCAGATGAATATTATAACTACTATTATTGAATTTGGAGGTGTACAGATTGGCTAACATTAAATCTGCTAAAAAAAGAGTTTTAGTTGCTGCAAAGAGAACTGAGAGAAACAAGGCTATTAAGTCTAAGGTTAAGACTTATATCAAGAAGGTAGAGGCTGCTATTGCTGCCGGTGACAAGGCTGCTGCACAGGAAGCACTTAGAGCTGCTACAAAGGAAATCGATATGGCATGCACAAAGGGTGTATTCCACAAGAATACAGCATCAAGAAAAGTTTCTCGTTTAGCAAAGGCTGTTAATGGTATGGCTTAATTGTCTCTACCTATGGCAGTTATAACGGTTGCATTATAATACTGAACATAATATAGAAACTTTGAGAAATCCTGCGATACGCAGTATTCAACATAAGACAATACGGACCTGTGCATGGGTGTGATGCACAGGTCTTTTTATTTCTCTATCCGCCTGTGTGATGCACAGGTCTTTTTTATTTCTCTATCCGCCTGTGTGATGCACAGGTCTTTTTATTTCTCTATCCGCCTGTGTGATGCACAGATAGATTTATTATTACTGCTGCCTTTTGCTGCTTTCAATAATCAGAAGCTCCGTGGCAATATTATCAGAAACAAGACCTTTTTTAATGCTTTCTTCTGAAGCAGCGCACAATTCCACTATCTTAACCAGTTCAGATTTTTTAAATCTTCCCGCCTGTTCTGAGATTTTCCCGGCAATGTAAGGCGATTTGCCCATCTTAGCCGCAATTTCACCTTTTCCAAGCCCCTTTTCCTTCAAATCCTTAGCCTCAAGCAGCTGTGCAAACTGATTTGAAATAAGCCTGAGTATTCTCATTGCAGGCTCTCGGTTTGCAAGTAAATCATAATACAATCTTAATGCTTCATTCTGATTGCCAGCGGCAACCGCATTGGTCATATCAAAAATCCTGCTTACAATCTGTTTTGTACAAATATTTTCAACATCCTCCGGATATATCTCTGCCCTGTCTCCCACATAAGCTGTTAATTTCTCAAGCTCATGCAGAATATTCTCCATATCATCTCCAGCCATATCTACCAAAAGCATAAGCGCCTGCGATGTTATTTTCTTATCATTGCCGGCAAGATATCTGACAATCCATTTCTTAAGCTCAGCTTCCGACTGTCTGGCAAACTCTGCAACATGTCCGAGCTCTTTAACTTTTTTATATAACTTATTTCTTTTGTCCACCTGGCTCTCAGCAAATACTATCGTAGTTGTCTCAGGAATATCCGGCAGATACTCAAGAAGCTCTCCGGCTTCTTTTTTGAAAAAACCACTGTCTTCTACCATCACCAGTCTTCTATCCGCAAAAAAAGGCATAGTATCTGCCGACTGAATAATATCATGCTGTAAGATATCTTTTCCCTCATACAAAGAAAAGTTTATGGTATCATCGCCTGTTATGGCATTTCTGAGCTGTTTTTTATAGCTGTTCACCAAAAACTGTTCTTCACCAAACAAAAGATATATTCTTTTATATTCATTTGATTTTATATCCTGTTTTAACACCTGCATTACAGTCATACCTGCCTTTTAAGCTATACTTATTCTTCAAACGGATATTTGAAATTCCAATCACATCTTATCTGGTCCAAAAGTCTCATAACCTTAAGAGTCTCTTCATGTGGCATCTCGTCACATTCAAGCCTGCCTTCTTTTATCGCCTTCATTGATGCGCGCACCTCATACTCATAACCGCTAATCTGCTTCGGTATCTCGACATCCCTTATGTGCTTTCCACCTCTGCCAAACAGGCTTATTTTTCGTGGATTATTTGCTCCATCGATTACCACTCGTCCCTCTGTGCCGCTTATAACAACGCTGCTATCAATTTCCGAAGCAATACTGCTGTTCATAACCGCAAGCTTTCCGTCCGGATACATAAAGGTGATGCTGTTGGTTATATCGACACCGGTCTTGTAGAATGTAGCTGATGAGTTATATTTTTCATAATCCCAGCCAAACATCATAAGTGCAAAGTTTATCGGATAAACTGTACTGTCAAGCAGTGCGCCTCCCGCCAGTTCGGGTTCAACAATTCTCGGTATGTGAAGTATAGAACACCCCTGCTGTGCGGTAAGCATATATGGTGTTCCGATTTCATTGTCAACAAGCTCTTTAATAATACTTATGGAAGGCATAAATCTTGTCCAAAATGCCTCTGTAATAAAAACATTCTTCTCTGCAGCTAATTTAAAAATTTCTTCTGCCTGCTTTGCATTAACCGTAAATGCTTTTTCACATAATACGGCCCTTCCATGCTCTATGCAAAGCTTTGCATTCTCATAATGATGAGAGTGCGGAGTCGCAATATAGACCAAATCTACATTATCATCCTTAACCAGATCTTCATAGCTGCCATAGGCTTTTTCTATGTTATATTTCGCTGCAAACTCCCGTGCCTTCTCTAAGCTTCTCGAACCAATAGCATAAAGCTTTGCATCATCCATAGCATTAACAGTATATGCCATAGCATTTGCTATTCCACCTGCTCCCATAATTGCTATATTCATAATAGTCACCCCATTTTTATTATTTGTTTATTGCTTTAGATTAACTCTCTCCGTTCTTGTCTGTGATTTCCAAAAATTTAATTCGTATTCTTCACATATACTCTCGGCACACGCTTCGACAAATCACAAACGAATTCATAATTAAAGCTTCCTGCAAGCGCTGAAACCTCCTCGACAGAAATAAATTCATTTCCGTCTCGTCCAACCAAAATAACTATGTCTTCAACCTCAATATCATCATACCCCGTAATATCAACCATCATCTGGTCCATACAAACCCTGCCGACGATTGGTACAGAATGTCCTTTAATAAGCACCCTGCCCTTATTTGAAAGTGCTCTCGGATATCCGTCAGCATAACCTATTGAAACTGTGGCAATTCTGGTCGCCTCACCTGTTGTAAATGTCGCTCCATAGCTTACCCCTACTCCCGGACGTGCCGTAAACACATTCACCACATGGCTCTTAAGGCTCATAACAGGTCTCAAATCAAGAGACGTCTTATCCACCTCTTCTGAAGGATAAAGTCCATAAATAACAATCCCCGCGCGAACCATGTCAAATCTGTGATGGTCAAACTCCATGATTCCGGCACTGTTACACACATGCTTTATAGGTATATCAATGCCTTTTTCCTCAAGTCTTTCATAAAAGCTGTCATACAATTCCATCTGTCGCATGGTATAGGTTTTATCATATTCATCTGCACATGCAAAATGAGTAAACATACCATTAATCCTTATGCCCGGTAATTTTGAAATCTGTTCAACAGCATCAATACTTTCATCACAAACCTGAAAACCTATTCTTGTCATACCGGTATCAACTGCAATATGAAACTTAATGGTTTTATCATATTTAACTGCGGTATCTGAAAGCTTCAATGCGGCATCCACCGTGTAAATCGTCGGTTCAATATTATACTTTGCAATATCTGCATACTGTTTAGGCGAAGTATATCCAAGTATAAGTATAGGTTTATTCAATCCTGCCTCTCTAAGCTCAATACCCTCGTCAATTGTAGCAACTCCGAAATAATCCACATAATCATCATACAATTTTCCGTACTCTACTGCTCCATGCCCATAACCGTCTGCCTTTATAACAGCCATTATTTTGACAGAATCGCCTACTCTGTGCCTTATCTCTTTAATATTATGCAGCGCAGCATTCAAATCAATCTCTGCATATGTCCTTAAATATCTTTTTTTAATTATCGGGTAATTTACCGCATAATAAAAATCGTATTCTTCCTTCATGATTAATTAAGCCTCTTTAATCTTTTTATTTGTTTTTCCCTTTTAAAGTCTCCGGCTGTTCCTCTTTTGACTGCACTGATTCTATCTCCTCCGGAGTAAGCCTTCTGAAATCATTGATGCCCTTAATCAGCAATCTTATACTATTCTTCGTTGTGTCAAAAACGCCGGCTTTGTTCAGGTTTATAATGATTATACCTAACGGCAGCACAAAAATCATACCGATTACGCCATAGAATCTGTAACCGATATATAAAAGTATAAGTGCCGGTATCATATCAATACCAATATTATCACCCATAATCTTAGGCTGGATTACCTGACGCACAAGCTGTCCTACTCCCCAAATAATAAGCAGGGCAATTGCCATCTTATAATCACCGCTCAACAGCTTAATAAGCGCCCACGGAAGCATGATTGCTCCAGCTCCAAAAAACGGGAGAAAATCCAATACGGCAATTGCAAATGCAATAAGCGCAGCATATCTTACCCTGAGTACCATAAGTCCGATAATCAGTATTATATACACCCAGATTTCAATTATCAGCTGTGCCCTGAAATATCCGCCAACAGCCTGCTTTGTACTTGAAGTGAGTATCCCCCACTTTTCCTGTATGCTGACAGGCACATTCTTTTTAAGCCACTCGGTCATACTATTCTTCTCAGCAACAAAAGCATACGCTGATAACACGCTCATAATTATGCCGATAATTATTCCGGGAATGTTCTTTGCAATATATCCTACGCTTGCAATAGTAGGCGTTCCGTAATTATCAACCATCTTACCCATAATCTGCCCAATATCAGTATTGATATTATTTAGATTGCTTTGTATGTTTTCCGGAAGCTTATCGTATAAGCCGCTCAAATTATCGCCTATTACCGCAAACTCCTTTTCCAGGCCCTTCATCATATCCGGTAATGCAGCTGCAAATCCGATAGCTTCACGGATAAGTTTCACGGTAATCAGATATATCACAAGTACAATCACAGCAATAACAAGTCCGATAACTATTGCAGAGCCTGCTTTTCTCTTAATCTTTATCTTTCCTTCAAGAAATTTAACCAGAGGATTTGCAAGCATCGCAACAATCCAGCCAATCACAAACGGCATAAACAGATTCAATAATACCGGGAACAAAAATAATATCACCGCAATGATGCAAGCCGCAACAGCTATATTTGTTAGCCATCTAATGTATTGTCTTTTTGTATATTTCATATATCTTCCTCTTATCTGTAGATGGTAGTGTCAAATTTACTGCCACAATTTTTCATAAAATATTTGACACTATCCTGTACATAAAATCAAAAAACAGCTCTATCATACATTTAATCAAGATATCTGTCATATTTCTCATTTATTTCATCCTGATATACAATACCTATTATCGTAGGTCCTGTATGTGCACCAATCGCACATCCTACCTGTGTCTCCAGAATGCCTTTCACATGCATATCTTCAATGAGAGTCTTCTCTACAGGTACGATACTGTCCCTCGACGCACCATACGCTATACCTATAATCTGCTTAGTGACATCGGCTCCTTTAGTTGCAACAATCTCAAGCATTCTTTTTATTACTTTCTTCCAGCCTCTTACTTTTTCTGTTGCAACCAATGCACCTTCTTCATTAACAATAATAACTGGCTTGATATCAAGCATTCCGCCCATAACCGCTGATGTTTTTGATATTCTTCCGCCCTTATATAAATAATCTAAAGAATCAACAGTAACTATATGCTTCATATGTCTGCAGAAATACTCGGCAGCTTCAATAATAAGTTCTTTTGGTGCGCCGTTTTTCTGCATCTGCAGCAGCTTATCAACAACAAGACCATATCCTATAGATGCACATTTAGAATCAATAATTGTTATCTTGAAATCCGGAAATTCCTCAACAATATCCTGCTTTGCCAAAGTTGCAGCCTGAAAGGTTCCTGCTATGCCGGTTGAAAAGCATATATATAATACTTCATCTCCTCTTTCAGCATATGCTCTGAAGCAATCCATAAACATGGCCTGGCTTACATGATATGTAGATATCTTTCTTCCCTCGGCCTGATATCGATAAAAATCCTCTGGAAAAACTGTCTCTCTGTCAAAATAATCTACATCATCAATTATGACAGGTGTAGGTATTACATGCAGACCATACTTTTCTTTTGTAGACTCAGGCACATCTGAGGCCGAATCCGTTATAATACAAAACGCCATTTCATCCTCCCACTAATACATCATTATTTTCGATTGTTCTCTTCAATAAGAACTGATTCTATGATATATCTCGGTCTGTGTTTTGTCTCCATGTAAACCTTTCCAAGATACTCTCCTATAATGCCCAGCATAAAAAGCTGAAGGGCACCGACTCCCCATATCGACACGCCAAGGCTCGCCCATCCCGGTGTTGTATTTCCAAGGCACTTTTGCACTATACAATATATTATCATGCCCAGGCATACGAGCAATGAAATAAAACCTAATGTCACTCCTATGCTCAGCGGTTTAACACTAAAAGAAGTTATACCCTCCATTGCAAATGACAGCATCTTCTTCAGAGGATATTTTGATTCACCCGCAAATCTTTCACTTCTTTCATATTCAACTATAGAGGAAGGATATCCAATCTGCGGGACAATACCCCTAAGGAACAGATTCACCTCTCCAAACTGCTCCATTCCATCAAGAGCCCTTTTACTCATAAGCCGGTAATCTGCATGATTAAAAACTATATCAACTCCAAGAGCCTTCAACACTTTATAATAGCCTTCGGCTGTCGCCCTCTTAAAAAAGGTATCCTTTTTTCTTGATGAGCGCACACCATATACAATGTCCTTACCAGCAATAAAGTCATCCACCATCTTCTCAACAACGCCTATATCATCCTGCAAATCAGCGTCCATTGATATAACCGCATCCGCATATTCCTTAGCAGTCATAAGTCCGGCAACCAGCGCATTCTGATGTCCCCTGTTCCTCGCAAGATTAATTCCAACATACATCGGGTCTTCATCATGAAGTCTTTGAATTATACTCCACGTGCTATCCTTTGAGCCATCATTTACAAAAGCAATTTTGCTTTCAGAGGATATCTTACCGGCTTCTATCATCGAGTTAATAATAACCTTCAATCTTGATGATGTCTCCGGCAGCACCTCTTCTTCATTATAACATGGTATTACCAGCCACAATATATTTCCCGCCATATTCTTTCCTCCGCAAGTATATTTTCTTTACTCAGTTTTTTCATAGGCCATTTGACACTATCAGTATATTTATCAACTTCTTCTTTGTATTATACAACATATCATATCTTTTTAACAGTTATTTGTTAAGAATATTGAATATTATATTTGTTAATGCATCCGGCAGTCTAAAATTTATCAAATTTCTTTTTTTTACCGGTATACTTGTATTTAAAATAACATTAGCATCCGGTATAAATACATTGACCTTCTTGTTATGGACATCAGGCATAAAACAACCATTTTCACCATACACGCTGTCATTCAACTCAGTATTAATTATATCTGTACTTTCAGCCGGCAGACAACTCTCAATATTCTCAGCTTCACTTTCATTCTTCAGCCTCGTTATAAGCTTTTTAAAGCCGGTAAGCGTAAATTTCTCTCTATTGCTTAAAAATGTTATGAGTTCAGAATAATAAAAGCTATTCTCACTCTTTTGCGGATGTATATTAAAAACAATGTCCTTGATGAAGTCTGATATTGAAATCACATTATATGTATTAGTTTTTATCGGGACGCAAATCATCTTAAGCTCTCCTGACACATTATCCACAAATATATAGTCTGTATCTAGCAATACCGAGCCTGCATCCAAAAAATAATCTGTCAATCCCGTCAACACATCCGCAATATTTTCCAGCATGTCAAGTATGCCTCTTTTATCTATTGATTCTCTGCTTATATATTCTCTTAAACTCCGTTTGCCTGATATATCAAATCTTATAATACTGCCTGCATCTGTCTGCACAAATACCGGACAAAGCAGCCCCCTTATACTATTATTAGACAGCATCTCTATACCTACCCTGTCTAAAATATCTTTATCCGAATACCTGCATACAAGATAATTATTTATGTCATTATTATCATAATTTATATCCATACCAACGCTCCTATTTTTCATACTCGCAAAGCACAACAAACTGCCACTCCTCAAACTCCTTAACTGCCGCAACACCCCCGTCAGAAAAAGGCATGGCATCTTCAAAACTGCTTTCTATCACAAGCTGTCCTGTTTCATCAATATATCCCCATGCCCCGTCCTGTTTTACAGGTGCAAAGCCTGCTGAAAATGATTTAGCTTCATCAAACCTCGGTTCAATAACAATATTGCCTTCCCTGTCTGCATACCCCCATCTATCGCCCGATTTAACTGCAATACAGCCGGTATCTGATGCAGGCATTCCGGCACAGTCAAAGCTTCTATCGCCAATCACCTCTCCGTCAATATTCAAAAGCACATATCTTTTATCCTTTTGCGCCACAATTATTCCATAACGTGCGCAATATCCATAGAAGTCCGTCAAAATATTATCAAATTCAAATTCCGTGATTTTATTAAAGCGACTGTTTATAAGCGCCCATCTGCCATCCTTTTTAACTGCGGCTACACCATTTATAAATGCTCCCGCATAATCATATTCAAAATGAACTTCGTTAAACATTTTATCAATATATCCATATTTGCTATTCTTCTGTGCAGGAGCATAACCATCTCCGAAGGAACCAAGATAATCATATTTGCAGTCACCGGCAAGCTTTTTATTGCCTGAAATATCAATATAAAAATATTCGCCATTCTCACAGCAAGGCAGCACTCCGGCATCCTTATCATATGCACCAATGTAATCGTATTTGTTTTTTATTTTTTTCTTACCATCATCCATGATAAGTCCCCACATACCATTATCCTCTGCTGAAGCATAGCAGTGTCCGTCTATGCTGTACCAGTCTCCTATATCAGAATAAAGCGTGAACCTGTATGTATACTTGCTTTTCAAATCCTCACGGATTATATCAAGCTCTTTACTGTCCTTTATCTTGTCTGCGCTTCCCAAGGTCTTTATAGCCTCCTTATAATTTTTCTGTAAAATATAATACTCTGCTTTTCTTATATACGCTTCGGCCTTATTTTTGTCTTTACTTATTGCTTCGTCACAGGCAGCGATAAAACCATATTCATCGCCCAGCTTAAGATACATCTCTGCTTTTTTCATAATAATATCGTAATCATCCGGCTTTAACTCAGACGCACTGATATAACACTCCAGTGCATCCACATAAATTTCTTTCTGCTCGTATTCCCTTGCCTTTTCAAGATAATCATTGTACTTCTCCGATGACTTCATCTGATTTCTGATAATCACAGTCCATGCCGCAACTATTAACACAAGCATAAACACTACCGCAAACTTCTTTTTTAAATTCTTCAAGCTTAATACCTCCATATCAAATTAATAAAAAGAACCGTTACCAGACCTGCAAGTGCAAATGGTGCCATAGGCAATGAGTCTTTTAATTTTAATTTTTTTATAAAAATCAAAACAATCCCAACAATTGCCGAATACAAAAAAGCATACAACATTACAGAAAAAATCTGCCCAAGACCGACATATGCTCCTATTACGCCAAACAGCTTAGCATCTCCCATACCGACACCTTCTTTTGAAAAAAGCCTTGCCACAAGCATAACCGCTGCTCCTGCTGCCGCTCCATAGCACATATCTTCTATTATCCTGTTCCAGTTATTCGCATCTGTAACAAGTTCATAAGCCAACAAAACAATCCTTATCACAAGCATAATAACAACGGTTCTGTTCGGTATACGTCTCTCCTTAATATCAATCCACGAAAAATAAACGCACCCGATTATAACAGCCAGCCAATTCACACACTTCCTCCTAACGCTTTCTCTCTGAATTCATATTTCACAAGTACTCCTGTTTCTTTATTTATTTCGCTTGATATTTCATCTAAAATCTTAATAAAATTCTCGTTATCATCTGCTTCCTCGGGCAGTATTATTAAAAGTTTCTTTTTTCTGTCCTTTGTACCTGACACAGATAATTCAGTTCCATCCTCCATCTCAATATTGCTGTTTATCTTATCGACACTCTTTGTCAGCTCCTTTGCATATTCTTTTATAACCGACTTAACCCTGCTTTTTTTTAACGAATAATTCTGCAGCTCCGTGGTCGCCTCCGTATTCTGCTTATATGTTGAATACGTTGCCATAAACACATTGACAGAGTTTACCGATGTGTATGTATCTGAATTAATATCATACATATCAATACCAACTCCACCCTTTACAGCGGCCTTAGGGTTTTCACCTTTTAAAACTGCAACAAATTCCTTTCCCCTCTCAAGCTTTTCCCTGTCCCAGATAGAGCTTAGTTCATATATCTCCTGCAGGCTCTGCCCTTTGACCCAGGCAGCTGTGCTCGCCGTCTGTTTAATAACATAATGGTTATTAAAAATACCATAACCATTTGTCTTAACCCTGTAAACCAGCACAATATTTATACTGCGCCCGTCTCCGAGAAAATCAGACATTCTAAAATCAAGCCTGTCAACACCATCCTCAACGCCCATTTTTTCAAGATATGCGTCAGGATCTTTTGATGCAGTTATATACTGTGGCACAATTATCCTGCATAAAAGCTGCCCCAGAACTCTTGATTTGACCATATCTGCAGCATCGTTAAGCAGTGTTGAAGTAACAAAAGAAAACATTTCCTCCGGTTCCTCCATAACAGCCCCCAGACTGTTATATAACGTATCCGCTGCCTGCTCCAGCTGCATTATATCCTCTGACAATTCATCATAATTGTGTAACACATTCTGTATGTCTTTCGCATCGATAGTTTTGTATTTTTTTACAGTTGTATTGGCAATATCAGAAAAATCCGCAACAGCTTCAACTATACTGTTTTTCTCAAAATCTTCAGCATCTGCTTCCATAAGCCCCAGTTTTTCTGCTGTATAGCAATATTTCGACAGCTCAATGGCAGCCTGATCTATTGCATATTGCGTAACACCTTCAAGCCTTGCTATTGCAGCAAGCCTTATTATTGATACAAATGCAAATAAAAACACAGAAAGCGTTAACGATGCCTCTATCGTAAAAGAGCCCTTATCATTTTTACTAAACATACTGTCCTTCCTCTGCTTAATATCCCAGGAGGCCGGCATACTCTATGCTCTGTCTGTTAATACCTGACCTCTTTATATCAAAATCATAATAATCAAAGTCCTTTGTAGCGGTCCTGCTTTTCGGTATAAAGAAAAATGTTGTCTTAACCCATATATCCGCTTTAGCCTCTATCATCGTTGCGGCCTCCGTTATATCAAAGCTTTTATCCTTCGCAGAAACATTAATCTGGATAAGCTTCGCACAATTTGCAAGCATGGATGACTTATTATATTTTAGATTTAACAGCATAAATATTTTTAAATATTCTTTATAGGTTAAATTAAAGCCGGAAGCCACGGACATATTTCCTTCAACCTTTCCGTCAGAGATTCCTTTTGTGTATTTATCGATAACATCCGCCAGCCTTTCCTTAACTCTACCTCTTCCGTCCTCCAGAATATCTGCCGCTTTCTCTTTAAATTCATCGCTGTGCTTATTAACACTTTCAATAATTCTGCTGTTTATGGAATCAGCTATGTCATTTATCATAGCGCTTATCTTTTCATAAATCGTTGATGTAAAATCATCCTTAGCGTCTGCAACAATTTCTGAAAGCGTATCGGTAATATAATCTCTTATGGTTCTTCCGCCAAATTTTGAAAGCTTTAATGAACGCATCTGCGCCGCAACAGCCTTTTTTGCTGCAGACGATACTTCGGTATTATCATTATCAGACTCAAGCGAATCAATAAAGCCGTCAATTTTTCCTCTGATAAATTCTTTATCTATCTTCTTAAAATCCGCACCGGTTATCTGCAACACAAGGCTCTCCAATCCTGTTATAATTGAGCTTTTTATGCCTTCCGCAATCTCTGATGTTGTCGTATTGATATAATCGCACACATAATCATTTGCCTTATCAATAGATTCCTCAGAAACAGCCTCAAGCTTATCAAATATATCCTCTGTCTTATTTAAAGCAGCCTCTTTTACATAATTCACTGCACCGTTGATACCCAGCACCCATGTGCTGTCAGATTTATATATACAGACAGCTTTGCCCTCGCAGAGATTGTTTACATCAATAATTGATTCTGCCATAGCCCATGCAAGCAGTATAATAGTCTGAACCAGCGGAACCCCAAAGCCTGTCCAACCGGCAATCGCTGTTGCAAGAGACAGCGCAGGCATCCTTGTGTCGCTGCTTGTAAATGCATAAACCGAATTTAATGCAAATCTTATACCAAAAATTAAAGCCTTTGTATTATTTAAATTTGCTTCAATATTTTCATTTCCCCACAAAATATACTCGGCTTCGCTTCTGTAAAACCTGCATTTATCAAAATTATCAGTATCATAAACCTTAATTTTAGACTGTTCCTGTGCAAGTCCTGATGTATAGCAGCTGAACATCTCTGTAAAATATTCTTCAAGATATATGCTGTCCCTTAACGTTTCCGCTATATCCTTAAACCCGCTTAGCAAAGAAGCGATTCCTGACAGATTTTTCATGCCGGTATCAGCAAGCTTATCATTACCTGCGCTCGTACTCATGGCAGACGGAGTGTATGTATGATTGAAGGCTTCAATATTCTCCGCAAACAAATCTATTGCCGTACTTAATTCAGCAGAAATCCCCCCTTCTCCAATAACACTGCCTGTATTTATATCTTCGATAGCTGCGGTCTGACCGCTGATATCGCTGCCCTGCTTTAATAATTCTTTTCTTTTAGCCTTCGCCTCATTTTTATCTTCTGATGTATCTACAGCAGCCGAACATATCCTGCACAAAAAAGCATAAAATGTCTGTTTGTCATCTATCCTTATAAAATTATACGTTTCGAGGCTCGCCGGAGAAACTGCCGTATATTCCTCATCCATATAAACCTTTGCTGCTGCCATAAGGTCATTTTCATCCTTAATATTACGTCCTTCAATTTTTTGAAGCAAAGCATGATAATCAATTTCTTCACTGTTATGCAGGCAGACCTTTTCATCAAAATACTGCATTTCATCAATTATCTGCTTTAATTTCACAACAAATTCTTTATCTCGCTTAAGCACTTCAATAAGCGAATTTACAGAGCCGGTGTTAATATCCATTGCAGAGCCTGCAAAATCACCTTCCATCGAAGCTTTAATATCCCCCTCAGACAGATCGCTGATTCTCTCCGCCCACACATCTCGCTTATCTTCAATTTTTTCAACCTTGACGAGCACATTTTCAAGAGAATTAATACATGCATCAATGCAGTGGCATATATCCTCCGTGCCTGAATACCAGTTATCATATAAAAGTGCGGCTGCACTTCTTCCATAATAATTTGCATTTTCATACCACAGCCCAGCTATGCTCCATGCCTTTTCAAGCACACTTACAACATCACGCCAAAGCGTCATATATGAATTATATTCATTCAACAGCTGCTGTCGTAAAGCTTCATCCGCCATATTATAAAAATCTTCATATAGTGCCAGTAACACATATAACTCATGCAAAGGAACTGTACTCAACAGCTGCATAAATGTTATCTGCCTGCCCAGATCTTCGTCATATGTACTCAAATAAGCCATCATATCATTAAACTGACTGTATTTAAGAATATACTCACCTTCCTCCAGCGCTTTTGCATCCATATACGATAAAATCGTATCGCTTAGATACTTTAGAACAGCCACAGTACCATTTTCATCATATAGTGGCAGCAATTCTTTTTCCCTTTCGCTTTTCAGCGCATCCAGCTCCTTCCGATTAATTATTTGAAGGTTTTCGCTCCTGCAGGCAATAATATATTCCGTCATCTTCAGGCAATACTCATATACGATATTTATATCGTCCGCAAAAATCCGGTAAGCATCATCACCATTAAAGCTGTATTCACTAACAACCTCATTCAGATATATTATTGATTCATAAGCTTTTTCACAAGCATCCTGAACATAGCCCAGCTTTTTCTCATAATCAACCTTTGCCTCCAGTGCCTTCGTCTGCTTTGAAATCTCACCTATACAGCCTATTTTGGTAAGCATGCCTGCGCCTATGCTTACGGGTGCACGGAACTTCATATAATCTATTATCTGCCGCTCTAAAACCGCCGGATTTGCAAGCACGGAATCCGAAAGCTTTTGCAGCTTAAAGCTTTCTGCCCCCATATCCACAATGTTATCAAAGCTCATATCATCTGATGAAAAATAACTGAATATGCTGTTGAGAAAGCTTCTTGTATATGAATCCCCGCCGCTTAACACACCTGAGCTGTTAATTGTTTTGTTAAAATATGCAGAAACATTTTTTTGCAATTTATCGGTATCCTCAGATAAAGCAAACAATCCATACATATCCTTTAAAACGTCATTATACTCAGACAAGGCAGCAGTCATTGCAAGCTCACCTGCCATTGAAACTGAATTTTTCGCAACGCCTATCCTTGCGCCGTCTACTGTAAGTCCGCCGAACACAAACACAGTCAGCATAACCAGTATAAGAAAGATAGATATTGAACCTCTTGCATCTTTATAAAACAACAAATAAATCACTCCAGTCCCAGCTTCTCTGTAATTTCTTTAAACTTAAGCTTATATGAAGAAACAACTTCTCTTAGTGACTTTTCAGGACCTCCAATATCAGAACTGCCTATTATATAATCAGCCGCCTCTATAATCATATCTGCATTTCTTATAAAATCCGCAGAATCGCACACCTCAGAAATTGCAACAGCACAGATATCATTATTCTTTCCGATACCGATAAGTCTTAAAAAATCAGGCATTCTTACATGTCTGGTAACATACACTTCAACCCTCTTATTAATAAAATTGTTGCTGGTTTTTACAATACAGTCCAGATCAGACGCAGCCAGAAAAGAGCCTTTGTTTATCAATTCTTTCAATTCATGCTCCAGCTCTGATTTAACTCGTCCCTCGATAAAATCATCTGTGATAAATCTGTATGGATTGTGCATACTCATAAGCTTATTGACCGTAGTCCTTCCAGTATGCTCATCGCCATATAAAAAATCAGTTGCCTGTGTAATCCCGCTTTCCTCATAAAGATACATATACCCCGGCATTCCTGCTTCTCTCGCTGCAATCATCGCTATTTTCTGTGCCGTATTGTATGTATAAATGCTTTGCAGAATGTAGCTGCCCAGATAAACAAGCATCCATATGCAGATTAATACCACCGGCATAATAAGCGTCATTTCAATTATCTGAGCTGCACCACACTCTTCCGCTGCGCCTTTTTGAACAGAAACATATTCTTCTGTCGTTCTTCCCTTAACAATTAACTTTTTTTCTCTTTGTGCGTACTTTTTTTTAATACTAATAACACTCATACTAAAGTCCCAATGCATCCCTTAACTGGTCAAACAGTCCATTAACTATTGATATAAGCTGCTGCTTAAATATTGCCGCCAGAACAATAACAACAAGTATAATCAGTATTATTGCTATAATATTTGTCTCTCCACGCTCTTCCTTAATCCATTCCTTTATCATAATAAACTCCTCCTTAATATACTCAGTTACATTGTAAATAATTACATTTTCAACTCTTATTCGTCGCATTAGTCAGGTTATTTTGCGACCGTTATACTAGAGCATATCTGCAAACATAGGCACAATTATCATAATCAGCACCCCTGAAAACATAATCATCAAAGGCAGCATAAGCTTTGTATTTGCCGTCTCACCCTTAAGCTTTGCCCTATGCTTCTTCTCTGACCAGCTTTCATTAGTCATGTACTTTAAGCTCAGAGAAAGGTCTGCTCCGCCTTTTTGGATGTTTTGTGACAGCACGGATGCAACCTTCCTAATCTCCCTGACCGCACATCTGTCAGCAAAATTATACAAAGCGTCCGCATCAGATATCCCATTTCTCATCTCCTCGCCAGCTCTTTGCATCTCCATATATATATCCCGGTCCGATGAATAAGCAACCCTTGTCCATGCATCTCTTATAACAAGTCCTGCGTTCACAAGTAATGTAAGCTGCGACAGCATCGCAGGATAATCATCAAGTATCTGTTCGCGTCTTTTATTTACCTTGCTGCCAATATGTATATCTGGGTATGCAGCCAGTACCGCCAGCACAATGCCGATTATCATCATCATGCCGAAATCCTCCAGAATACAGCCGATAAATATCGCTGCCGGCAGCATTGTAAGCACATATGTAAGCTGCGCCGCTAAAATATATTGTCTGAAGAAATCCGCTTTATCCGCCCCATAAAGCTCGGCAAGCCTCCTTTCCTTTGCTGCTCCTCTTGGTGTCTTTAAATCAATATGGGCAAGTTCAATAAATCCGAAGCCTATAAAAAACAAATCTGTCATAACAAACTGAAGCCCACCTATACCGGGATTATCAAAGCTGGAGCTTTTGTTATATCTCATATATAAAGTCAGCCACAAAACAATCAAAGCCGAAGCTATAACGGCAAAAAAATATACCTTCAAAGCGTCATCCCCCCCATCACTAATACACACTCTCTTACATTGCCACCATAGTCCTTTTACACATATATACTCACACTCTTATATCAGTTATTTTCCTGCCTAAACAATATGCAGCCACAAATAACAATGCAGCAGCAAGTTTGACAGCTATATTAAGAGGAGTATTTGCTGATGCCGAATTCTCTCCCATGGTCCTCATCATAAGTATAATGACAAATGGCATGATACACATAATGTTGATTTCATTTTTATTTGATGCAACCAGCGTCTGTATATCCATCTCAATCTCAATCTTTTCTGATATAATATCCCTGCTTTCTGAAACGACTCTCTTTAAATCACCGCCCAGTCTGTTGCACACCGAAAAGGTCTCGGCAAAACAGCCTATATCCTCCAGCCCGCTTCTTGAAAACAAATCCTTAATCAGGCTTTCTATAGTGAAGCTGTTATTTAAGCCATTCACAATTATGCGCAGTTCCTCTGTAATACACGCACCCTCGCCATAAGAAAGCCTCATGTCCCTTAATGCATCACCAAAAGCAGCAGTGGTATTCTTTCCTGACGAATATGAATTGCTTAAGGAATCCAGCATGTCCTTAAACTGCAGCAGCAACAGCTTTTTCCGCTTGTTCTTCAAATACCCGATGTATATACATAAACCGGGCACACTTGTACAAGAAGCAATAATAATGCTCAACAACAAATGCCCGAACATAATATACGAAGCGGCTCCTCCTGCCACGCCTCCGATGCATACCCCTGTAAGCTTCTCCTTTATGTCTGTCTCATACACATCATAATCCCTGCCAGCTCCGGTAATACCCGGCCTGGCAGCATGCTTATCCTTCATAAAGCACTCATCTCCTTAGATATCATCTTCTATGCCTGCCAGCTTTAACTTATAAACATTCTTCATCGGATTGGCAGTTCTGACCAGTCCTCCTGAAATTCTTTCTGCTGTCGTATTCTCATCTTCAACAAATTCATACAGCTTATTCAAAGCTATCCGGCCGTTTTTATATCCTGCTACCTCTGTAATTTCCATAGTCCTTCTTGATTTGTCCCTTAGTCTAGAAAGATGGATGATAATATCCACAGCTGATGCAATCTGCTGCCTGACAGCCTCAAGCGGAAGGCCGGAGGTTCCCTGCAAAACCATGGTTTCAAGCCTGCTCAGCATATCCTGTGTTGAATTTGCGTGCCCGGTGGAAAGTGAGCCGTCATGTCCGGTATTCATAGCCTGAAGCATGTCTATTGCTTCTCCTCCCCTGACCTCTCCGACAATAATACGCTCAGGTCTCATTCTCAGTGAGGTCCTAATAAGGTCTCTTATAGTAATCTGCCCTGCTCCGGAGCTGTTGGCATTTCTCGTCTCAAGCGACACGAGATTGTCAATGCCGATTATCTGCAGCTCTGCCGAATCCTCAATGGTTATAACCCTTTCGTCCTTCGGAATATAATTTGAAAGGGCATTTAAAAAGGTTGTCTTGCCGGAGCCAGTTCCTCCGCACACAATAATATTGTATTTTGCCCGTACAAGCAGCTCCAGCTTATCTGCGATATCCCTTGTAATTGAGCCCAGTTCAATAAGCCTGTCTATTGTCATCGGAGTCTTTGAAAACCTTCTGATAGTCATAACAGGTCCGCACAGAGCAACCGGTGGAAGCACGACATTTACACGCGAACCGTCAGGCAGATGCGTATCAACAATAGGATTCGCCTGATTAACCTCCCTGCCTGCAAGTCCGACTATGCGCTGTATAATATCCTCCAGCCGTCCACTGTCCTCAAAGCTCTTATCCAGCTTATATAACCGCCCATCGCGCTCAATAAATATGTCCCTTGCACCATTTATCATAACCTCCGTCACCGATTCGTCCTTAATTATCGAATCAAGAAGACCGAAGCCGCGAATCGAGCTGTAAATATACTGTCCCATATCCAGCCGCTCCTTAAGCGGACAATAATTTCTGCCTATATTCTCAGAGAGCAATTCTTCAATCTTTTGCGCCAGCTCGTCATCCGAAAGACCGTTTATATCGCTGTTTCGGGCAATATGAGACTTTATATTCGCAATAATTCCTTCTCTTTTACATTCTTCCATAAGGCACCCCTTATAATAAATTCTTAAAAATATTAGCCGGTATGCAGCCTACAACGTCAACCGTGGTGTCAAAAGGCGGAATCTCCCCTATGCATCTTATATTCAATTTGTCTTTTGTGTCTGGGATATAATTTTTAGATTTGTTGTATATCAGAATCAGTTTGTCTGAAAGGTCTCCTGAATCGTAATCTGAAAGAATCTTAATATAGTCGTAAAAGCTCACCAGCTTCATATTTGAAACATCAGAAGCATCACTTATGACTAAAATTTCATCACTTTTTTTAAGAATAAATTCCGTACATTCTGAAATATGCGTCCCTATGTCCGCAACTATGTAATCGTATGTACCCGCAAGCGAAAGCTCTCTTATCAAGGCTTCAACATCTTTAAACTCAAGCTCCTGCATATCCTGCACAAACCTTTGCTTATCATAGAAGAAAACTCCTCTGCGGTCACGCTTTGCCATGCTCTCAAGCTTAAGCCGAAGATTCGCCCTGCCCGCCTTCAAAGCATAAATAACATCGCTGATGCAATGCCGCCCATCACCGCTAAAGAAAAATTCTGTTGAGGAAACAAGCTCCATGTTAAGATATAATACCTTCTTATCAAGGGATGCGGCATACAATGCAAAGGCGGCTGCCACCGTTGAACATCCAGTACCGCCTGCCGCAGATACAAAGGAATACAGTCTTGTAATATGTCCGCTGTCCGACTTAAGAGCTGTTCCGGCAGCCTGTTCGGAGTATATATCAAGTATCTCTTTATAAATCAGCTCCACATTCTGATACTTGGATACAGCCCTGCACTCTCTAATGCTTATCACATCAGATGCCTCTGCAAGATACGCAAAGCCACACCCTGCAGGTATAAGCGTCCTGTCAAACGCAAACTTCTCATTGACCAAAAGCACATGTATATGCTCGCGTGAAATCGCCTCCATAGCACTCTCAGGCTTCGTAAAAGCATGCACCTCTATGTTGTCATACTTTGATATCAAAGCCAGCGAAAGCCTGTCGATATAGTCCTCGCTTCCGTCTAAAATCATTAGCCTAATCTTCAATAAAACACCGCCTTACTTATAAATAATACTGATATCATTTGTAAAGCATCCTGTGTAAAACCGAATCATCATTGCAATAATTATTTCAGTGACTAAACTATAAAATATTCGACTTATCATGTCAATAGAATTACTGCCAACCTTCATAAACTCCGCTACTATCGACAAAAAGCACACTTTTCAACAAATAAAATGTTAAAAAATGAAAAGATGCAGAAAAGCTTAATGATTTCCTGCACCTTATATATTTCGTCTTATATTATTATTTTCCGCTGCCAAGCCGCATTTTAAAATCGTCATATCCAAAATCAGTGAGCAAGTGGAAGCATCCCTTCTCATCCCAGCGCACTATCTGCGGAAGCGGCATTCCGTTAAAGGTATTATTCTTGCATGTGGTGTAAATTGCCATATCGCCAAACAATACAATATCACCGGTATTCAGAGCATTTTCAAAGCAATAATCACCGATAATATCACCCGAAAGGCAGGTCGGCCCGCCCAGCCTGTATTTGAACGCTCCAGCCTCAGAAGTGCCATAAACAGGCGGTTTGTACGGCATCTCGATAACATCCGGCATATGGCATGCTGCGCTCGCATCCAGAATTACATTTGTCACGCTGCCATTCTGCGTTATATCGAGCACCCTTGTAAGCAGATAACCTGCATTAAGCGCACACGCTTCGCCAGGCTCCAGATAAATATCCACATCCCACTTGTTTTTTGCATAGATAATGCACCTTTCAAGCCTTGCAATATCGTAGCCCCCTCGCGTAATGTGATGACCGCCGCCCATATTAAGCCACTTCATATCCGGGAGAATATCACCGAACTTCTCTTCAACTGCATTTAAGGTAGTCTCAAGGTCATCCGAATTCTGCTCGCAAAGAGTATGAAAATGCAGACCGTCAAGCATATTTGCAAGCTCTCCTGTCATCTCCTTATCCCACTGCGTGCGCGTAACTCCAAGACGGCCTCCCGGAGCGCATGGGTCATAAATATCGTGTCCCTCCTGCGTCGAGCATTCCGGATTGATACGAAGCCCGATACTCTTTCTCTCCGCCTTAGCCTTAAATGCGAACCTTTCAAGCTGATGAACCGAATTAAACACAATGTGATCGGCATATTTTAAAAGCTCATCGAATTCGTCATCACGATATGCGCCGCAGAAGACATGGACCTCCTTTTCAGGCATCATTTCAGCGCCAAGCCTTGCCTCATACAGACCGCTTGCCTCGGTACCTGATAAATACTGCGAAAGCAGAGGATAAAAATCATAATTTGAAAATGCCTTCTGTGCAAGCAGGATTTTGCAGCCTGTATTCCTTATCACAGACGCTAAAATCTCTCCATTTCTTCTTAGTGCAGCCTCATCAATAATATAACAAGGCGACTTAAGCTGCGAAAAAAGCTCATCCGGCGTTTTATTCTGCAGGGTTTCAAAAACTACCCTGTTATCTGTTATCATTTCTGACAAAATGTTTTACCCCCATTATTCAGTATAATACATAAAATCTAATGACCTGGCTTGTTTTTAATTTGTCTGCCTCAAGGGGCGGGGTATTCGGTCTACGTTCCACTATGGTCGGCGATAAACAGCTGCCACCGGCAGCTATCGCCTCTCGCGGTATTCGACCCTCGCGGTATTCGACCCTCGTGGCAGTCGCCAAATGGACGAGCTTGCTCGTCCGCTTGGCTCGTTGCTCGCGGGAATAAAATGAACTGCAGACAGCAGACTGCACAGCTTAGTCTACAAGCACAGGATTATAATCCTCTCTGTGAGGCAGTCCGTAATTATCAAGCGCCTCTATGAATGGATCTGGGTCAAACTCTTCAACCGTATATACGCCCGGCTTATTCCACTTTCCTGTAAGCAGCATCATTGCACCGCACATCGCAGGCACGCCTGTCGTATAGCTTATTGCCTGGCTTCCGACCTCTCTGAAGCAGTCCTGATGGTCGCAGACATTATAAATATAATAGGTCTTGTCCTTTCCATCCTTTTTGCCTGTGAAAATACAGCCTATATTAGTCTTTCCGTGAGTACGCGGGCCAAGACTTGCAGGGTCAGGAAGCAGCTCTTTTAAAAACTTAATCGGTACAATTTCTTTTCCCTCAAACATAACAGGCGTTGTTGACAGCATTCCGACATTTTCAAGGCACTTCATATGTGTAAGATAGCTTTGTCCAAATGTCATAAAGAAGCGGATTCTCTTAACCTCAGGAATGTTGAGTGCAAGTGACTCAATCTCCTCGTGATGCAGAAGGTACATATCCTTCATGCCCACAGCGTCAAAATCATACTCTCTCTTGATGCTCATTGCCGGTATCTCCACCCAGTGGCCGTCCTCCCAGTAGCTTCCCGGCGCTGAAACCTCACGCAGATTCACCTCCGGATTGAAGTTTGTGGCAAACGGATATCCGTGGTCGCCGCCGTTGCAGTCGAGAATGTCTATTGTATCAATCGTGTCAAATTCATGCTTTTTTGCGTAAGCACAGTAAGCCTGTGTAACGCCCGGGTCAAAGCCGCAGCCAAGCAGTGCGGTAAGACCTGCCTTTTCAAACTTCTCTCTGTAAGCCCACTGCCAGCTGTAATCAAAATAAGCAGAAAAGCCTTTTTCCTCACAGCGTTTTTCGTAAATTTCACGCCATGCCGGGTCATCTGTATCCTCCGGCTCATAATTTGCGGTATCCATGTAATTTACGCCGCACTCAAGACATGCATCCATAATTGTAAGGTCCTGATATGGAAGTGCAATGTTCATAACTAAGTCCGGCTTATACTTTTTAATAAGCTTAACTACCTGATTTACATCATCCGCATCAACCTGCGCGGTTGTAATAATCGTCTCTGTTTTTCCTTTAAGCTTCTTCGCAAGCTCGTCACATTTTGATTTTGTGCGGCTCGCAATACATAACTCCGTAAACACGTCGCTGTGCTGGCAGCACTTGTGAATTGCAACTGATGCAACGCCGCCGCAGCCAATAACTAAAACTCTGCTCATTTTAATCTCTCCTTCTTCAATCTGAATTTCAAATTTATGTTCAGGAACAAAAACGCCCTGATATTCTGAAAGCCCGTAAAGCACAGGTGCTTTCATAACTATCTGTAAAGTACAAATGCTTCTTGGGCTATCCGTAAAGCAAAGGCATACATTCACCCTTCTATTTGTAAAGAGCAAGTATAAGCTCCCTTAAAAGCTTGCAGGCTGCCGCTGTGGAGGTTCCGCTTGCATCAAGCATCGGAGCTAACTCATTTATGTCCGCAGCAACCACATTTGTCCTGCACACCTTTAAAACCGCCTGCAACAGCTCTGAAAATGATACTCCGCCTGCTTCAGGAGTGCCTGTTCCCGGGAAAATTGACGGGTCCATGCAGTCTAAATCAATCGTAAAATAAACCGGCGTATTGCTCTTTACAAGCTCATCAACAAGCTCATCAAGACCGTCAAAATTAAACCTGTGCATGTCAGTGTGCTTTTTTGCAAATTCAAACTCTGCCCTTTCGCCGCTTCTTATGCAAAACTGGTGAATGCGCCTGTCCAAAGCATTTTTATTTTCGTTATGCGATTCGCCTCCCTCTGCACTGTTTTCAATCGACAAATCTCTGCCTTCTGTATTGTTTTCAATCGACACCCCGCCGCTTTCGCCGGCAATAAGCTCATAACATCTTCTTATAACACACGCATGGCTTAGCCTTGCTCCAAGATAATCGTCCCTTAAATCAGCATGCGCGTCAAAATGTATTATATGCAGGTCCGGATACTTCTTAAAAGCTGCCCTGAATGCGCCAAGCGTCACAAGATGCTCACCACCAAGCATAACCGGCAGCCTGCCACCGTCCAAAATGATTCCGGCGCGGTTTTGAATATCTGAAAGCGCTTTGCCGGCATCTCCAAAGCAAAGCTCAATATCCCCGCTGTCAAACACCTGACAGTCCTCTAAATCCTTGTCCTGATAAGGGCTGTAGGTTTCAATGCCGAAGCTTTCGTGGCGGATTGCCGCCGAGCCAAACCTTGCTCCCGGTCTGAAGCTTGTCGTGGAATCAAACGGCGCACCAAAAAGTACGATTTTTGCCGCTTCATAATCACTGTCACAGCCTATAAACGTTTCAACATTTCGCTCAAGTGTCACATCTGATGCAGCATTATCACAGTCTGAGACATTATTAATTATATTTTCAATATTATTCATCAATGCTCCACCTCCTCAAGCATATTTTCAAGGAATGCCGGCAGGTAAAATGCACCTACATGCAGCTTTGTCGTATAGTATTTAGTCCTTAAATTCAGGCTTTTCCACTTCTCGGCATCTAAATCATCTATCGGATGATATTTTTTGCTGGCAAATCCAAAAAGCCAGTAGCCTGCGGCATAGGTCGGGATGTGCGCCTGATACACGCGGCTTATAGGAAATGTATTAACAATGCGCTTGTGGCTTCTCTTTAATTCCTGCGCATCATGCTTATAAAACGGACTTCCCTGCTGGTTTACCATAATTCCGTCCTCGCGCAGGGCGTTGTAGCAGATGCCGTAAAATTCTCTTGTAAAATATCCTTCCGACGGTCCGAAAGGGTCAGTTGAATCCACAATAATCAAATCATACTCGTCTGTACAGCGCCTTATGAATCTTAGCGCATTGTCAAAATAAATGTTCACGCGGCTGTCATCAAGCCTGCTCGCATTCTCTGGAAGATATTTTCTGCATGCGTCAACTACCTCCGGATCCATCTCGACAAGGTCAATTCTCTTCACATTTTCATACCTTGCAAGCTCCTTTACCACGCCGCCGTCTCCCGCACCGATAACAAGAATATCCTTTATATCAGGATGTACCGACATCGGCACATGGGTAATCATCTCATCATATATAAATTCATCGCGCTCCGTAAGCATAACATTGCCGTCAAGAGCAAGCACTCTGCCGAACTCCGGCGTATCAAATATATCAATAAGCTGGTAGTCGCTCTTTTTTGAATAAAGATGTCTGTTTACACGGATGCTGTGCTTTACATCCGGCGCATGAAATTCACTAAACCACAATTCCATAATGACTCCGTTCCGTCATCACTGGGACGACAAATTAATCATAATATTTCCATACCTTCAATGCTTCTACACTAAAACATTAAGATTTAAAATATCAGGGTCCTCAGGACCAGTCATTGAGCAGCCCTTAAGCTTCGCGTACTCAATGTAATCAAGTATCTGCTGTGTAATACGCTCGCCCGGTGCAAGAATCGGAATGCCCGGCGGATAGCACATTACAAACTCGCTGCACACCCTGCCGGCTGTCTTTCCTATAGGCAGACTCTCCTTTTTCGCATAAAATGCCTCCTGCGGACTTGAAACAACCTCCGGGTCAATGTACTCCTGGCTTAAAAGACCGCTGCTGTCCTTCTGGTACCTTCGTCTTATCTCCGCCAGCGCACTCACCAGTCTTTCAAGCTCCTGGAAGCGGTCGCCTATAGATATATAGGCGAGAATATTGCCGATATCTCCAAACTCTATCTGAATATCATATTCATCACGTAAAATATCATATACCTCAATGCCCGCAAGACCGATATCCCTTGTATGCACGCTTAGCTTTGTCGGGTCAAAATCAAATATCGAATTGCCGTTGACAAGCTCCCTGCCAAAGGCATAATATCCGCCTACGGCATTAATTTCCTCTCTGGCATACTCAGCCATAGCTATAACCTTCGCAAAAATTTCCTTGCCGCGCAGAGCGAGATTTCTTCTGCTTATATCAAGGCTTGACATAAGTAGATAGCTTCCAGAGGTCGTCTGTGTCAGGTTAATAATCTGGCGCACATGGCCCTCGCTGACATTCGGTCCTATGAGCAAAAGGCTTGACTGCGTAAGACTTCCGCCGCTTTTATGCATGGAAACCGACGCCATATCAGCGCCTGCTGCCATCGCCGAAGCAGGCATTCCTTCCCCGAAATAAAAATGTGTGCCATGCGCTTCATCAGCCAGGCAGTACATACCCGCATCATGCGCCATTTTTACAATTGCCCTTATATCGCTGCATATACCATAATACGTCGGATTATTTACGAGAATAGCAACAGCGTCCGGATTCTCCTTTATAGCCCTTGCAACCTGCTCCCTCTGCATACCAAGCGAAATACCAAGCCTGTGATCCACCTCAGGATTAACATACACCGGTATTGCTCCACACAAAACCAAAGCATTTATAACGCTTCTATGCACATTTCTCGGCAGGATAATTTTATCTCCGCGCTTGCAGACCGACAGCACCATGCTCTGCACCGAACTGGTCGTTCCGCCAACCATTAAAAATGCATGCGCTGCTCCGAATGCATCCGCCGCAAGCATTTCTGCTTCCCTTATAACTGAAACCGGATGACATAAATTATCAAGAGGCTTCATACTGTTTACATCTATTCCAACGCACTGTTTTCCCAAAAAATCCGTAAGCTCGGGATTGCCGCGTCCATGCTTATGCCCGGGCACATCAAACGGCACCACCCTCATCTGGCGGAAATTCTCCAACGCCTCGAAAATCGGCGCACTATGCTGGTCTAATACCTTATTATTTTCCATCATACACCTCAGTCAATACCACCGGCTTAGCCGGTGGCTTGCTCTGCCCCTATAAGGGGCTTTTACCTGCTTGCGCCCGGAAGGCGCACTGATGGTCTGCTAGCTGCACCACATTCACAGCTGCCCTTAAAAGGGCTTTCTCAGTGCTTCC
>JAFRXK010000016.1 GCA_017442865.1 Lachnospiraceae bacterium
GCTAAACGAGAGCATTTATACTGATAGCGAGTTTGGACATCATTATGCGTTGAAAAAGAGCGGGGTAATACCTGCTAAAGATAAGGAAGAAGTATTTATTCGACTAAAAGAATGGCTGAATCGCTAAATTCCAGTTTTACATACGATGAGTAATCGATGTTTATAGAGGTGTTGATATGGGTGAGATTAACGAGAATTATATGAAAAGGTGCTACGAATTAGCGATAAGCGCTGGTAAAAAAAGGTTTGACGCTTTTGGCGCGGTATTGGTTTGTGACGGCAAAATTCTGGAAGAAGCTGAGAATACTGCTGATTTTGAAAAGAAGATTTTTGGTCACGCTGAGTTTAATCTTGTTCATAAATGTGCAAATAAATATACAGACGACATTTTAGAAAAGTCTGTAGTCTACACAAGCTGCGCTCCATGTGAGAGGTGCCTTGCAGCAATAGCTTCACTTGGCGTTCATCAGGTTGTATGTGGAGTTTCGTACAAAGAATTTTGCAAATTACTTCCGTTTGATTATCAGGCCGTAGACAGAGAAGGTTTGCTTAAGCAACTTGGAATAGATATGACACTTACTGAATCTGTGCTTGAAGATGAAGGCATGCACGTCTTTGAATGGTGGGGCGGAGAATATCGTCCGTTAGACGAGCTTATTGCAGAAATGGATGAGGTAAAACAGAAAAGTAAATAGGCAAATTTCAGTTTACCGGGAAGTCGCCAAATCGGAATTTGTCAAAGTATATTAACTTTGTATTTTCTTTCTCAAGGAGGTCCCTGCTGTGGCAATAACAATTATCTTCCAGATTGTATTATGGATATGGTTTCTGGGATGTACAATTACATACAGAGTCGGAAAAAAACTTCTTGTAGAGGGCGTCGAACTCAAGAGTGCCGAGTTTGTCGTGCTCTGTCTGTACACACTTGGCATAATTGCGTTTCACTGCTTTCAGCCATTAGGAAAATGGATACTGTTTGGAATCTTAATTCTCTGGTTCATCGTACAATTCATGTGCCACTGGTATTTTACGATTTTCGGCGCAAGTGAACGGAAACTGCAGGGATATAACGATTGCTTCAGGGACAGCGTTCGTATTTTCCCTATGAGTGATAAAAGGCTGATTCCGGATTTGTACCATATTGTGCTGCACATTCTGATATTGATCGACATTGTAAGGTGTCTCATATGATGCAGAGCAAAACCGGAAGTTAATTAAACAAATTCAAGTTTATAGGAGGAATGGAAATGTTGATACTGGAAGCATGTGAGCTGTTGAAAAAGGAGCTTCTGGACAATGGTTATGAATACGGATTCTACTTAAACGGTACAACATATAAGCCTGATATGACGAAAGGTTTTGATAAAGAGTTCTTTGAACGTTTGTTGACCGAATACCGCATTCAGGATCCAGGAGACACAATGAGGGCAAAAGTTGGCACGTGTCATGATGCTGTCATTCTGATGAAAACCCTTTTGGCTAATCATGACGTTTCAAGCAAAATTTGGCTGCTGCATGATAAACAAAAGGGCAAGTTTCATACCATATTAACATTTTATCTGGAAGGGAAAACTGTCTATTTGGAACTGACCCCTCAGTCTGGGAAACCGTGGTACGGAAAGGAAATCATTTTCAACAGTGAGCAGAGTTTCGTGAATGAATACAAGCAAAATGATTGTGATGTAATTGATGTCACTGATGCCGTTATTATAGGAAAAACTCCTGATTTCTTGCTGTCAAGGATGACTTAAATAATTCTTATTTATCTAGCTAAAGGAGAAAACGCAATGGTTAATCCGTGGAAAGAAATAAGTCTTTCAGACTATGAAAACCATATGAGTTTAGATTCGGTGAAACAACTTCAATCGTTGAATCTCACTATGAAAGAACAATTTAATGATTATGATGTTAATACAGTAATGATTATGGGGATTGCTGGCGGAAATGGTTTGGAACATGTCAATGTTAATAAATATTGTAAGGCGTTTGGAATTGATATTAACGACGACTATTTGATGGCTGTAACAGAAAGGTATAATGATTTATCAGGAGTGCTAGAGTGCCTAAATATAGATATTTTAAACGAGTCAAATAAGTTACCAGAAGCCGAGTTGATAATTGCAAACTTGCTGATTGAATATGTAGGTTATGAGGCATTTGCAAAGGCAGTTGCAAAAGTTAAGCCGAGATATGTATCATGTGTTATTCAAATCAACGAAAAAGAGAAACAATGGGTTTCGGATTCTCCGTATATTCATGCTTTTGATGGATTGGATCGGGTCCATTGCCAAATGGAAGAGAATGAATTAACAACTGCTATGAATAAAGCTGGATACAAACTGATAAAGAAAATCAGGGATACTTTGCCAAATGGAAAGAGCTTAGTAAGACTTGATTATGAGAGATAACTTCAAGTTTGTAGAGAACTTTATTTTTTTATTAAATATGCTAAGGCACAAATTGAGTTTGTTAAAGCAAACTTTAATATGAAAAAAGGATGGTGAATGCGATGTCGAAGCTGGTAATTATATTTCCGGGGTTAGGTTATACTACGGATAAACCGCTTTTGTATTATGGAGTAAAGATTGCCGGTGAAGTGGGGTATCGTGAATGTAAAAAGCTGTCATACAAATCGGATATCCAGGCAGGCAATAATCCCAAAGAGTGGGAAAGATTATGCCAAGATTTATATAGACAGGCAGAATTACAATTGTCTGAAATAGACTGGGGCTTATATGATGACATATTATTCATTTCAAAAAGCATTGGAACGATAATAGCTGCAAAATACGCATACGAGAATAATATCAAAAGTGTTCGTCATGTCCTCTACACGCCGTTGGAGGAGACATACATATATCCGACAAAGGAGTCGATAGCCTTTGTTGGTACGAAGGACATGATGTATGATAAGGTGGTTGGGTTGTCGGGAAATGCCGGAATACCGCTTTTTGTATTTGATGACTGCAATCATTCTCTGGAAACTGACAATGTGATTCATAATATTGAAATCATAAATAAGATAATGATAAAGACTAAAGAATTTATTAGTAAAGTAAATTAGTACAACATTAGCCTCACGGCATTTATTGAAAAAGCTAAAAAAGTATAAATAATAAATTGGGAAGAGTTGATTATCGACATCGGGGATGATGAAAATGAAATTATATGGTGCTTTAATCGGAGATATAATCGGTTCAACGAGAGAACTATCTAATGAGAAAACCGAAGATATAGTATTGTTTCCGTCAGAAAGTCATTTTACAGATGATTCAGTAATGACAATCGCAGTGGCGGATAAGCTGCTGCATAATAAAGTTTCTATAGAAAGCAGTAGCAAAGCCTATGCAAGCTGGTATAAGCAGTACTACAGGAAATATCCGAATGCAGGCTATGGGCAGATGTTTGCACGCTGGGCGCAAAGTGACGGTTATAAGGTGCAGAGAAGCTATGGAAACGGCGCTGCAATGCGTGTGACTGCGATAGGATATGCGTGTAAGGATTTGAAGGATGTCTGGAGAGAAGTAACGGACAGCTGCTATTATACGCATAACAATCATGAGGCAAAGACGGGTGCAAAAGCTGTTGCAACGGCAGTGTTTTTGGCAAACAGGCAGGAAGCAAAAGAGGACATAAAAAGATTTATAGAGAAAAAATTTAAATACAGCTTTATTGAATTGGATGAATTGCGGGATACATATGTATTCAATAGCAGAACATCATATTGCGTGCCTCCTGCATTAGAAGCATTTTTTGAGTCAGACAGCTACGAAAGCGCAGTAAGGAAAGCAATTTCTATCGGAGGTGACAGCGATACTATAGCCTGCATGGCAGGCGGAATCGCTGAGGCTTATTATGGAGACATTCCAAAGGAGATATTGAACAGAGGGAAAGGAATAATAGACTTTGGCTTTCAACAGGTGATTGAAGCTTTTAATAATGAGTTTTGACGGAGGTAATATGAAGGGAATAATTCTTTACACATCGAAATATGGAGCAACAAAGCGTTATGCTGACTGGATTGCTGAGGAAACAGGTTTTGACTGCGTGGAGACTAAAAAGGCTAAGATTGAAGATGTCAGGAAATATGACATAATTATTCTTGGGGGAGGAATTTACGCTTCAGGCATAGCCGGTTTATCGTTTCTTAAAAAGAATATTGAGCAGCTTCAAGGGAAAAAGGTGCTTGTGTTTTGTGACGGAGCCTCACCTTATGAGGAAGAGGCGTTTCAGCAGATCGTTGCACATAACATGAAGGACGGACTGAAAGATATACCATGTTTTTATTGTAGAGGCGGCTGGGATATGGATGCCATGGGTTTTGTCGATAGGAATCTATGCAAAATACTGCGCAAGGCGGTAGCAAAGAAAAATCCGGAGGATTATGAAATCTGGGAAAAAGCGCTTATGGAAGCAGGGGATGAAAAATGCGATTGGACTGACAAAGCGTATATTGCTCCGGTTCTTGAGGCAGTACAATAAAGTCATTGGAGGCATCTGTGGTTACGATCCCTAAAGAAGAGAAAAGTAGAGAAGATTTAGTTAATATAATATTAAAAGACACTATTTCTTACAAAAGAAAATATTAATAAGCATAAGGAGGAGTGAGTTATGTGGTTTAGCATTATTTTTGTTGTGATTTTTGTTATTGCTTGTCTGGCAGGTATCATTTATACTGCGAAGCGTAACAATGAAATTAAGAATAACGGAATTCAGACCAGTGCGGTTGTGTCAAAAATTGAAGAAATTGAATCTACGGATTCCGATGGAATTTCATCAGGTGTAACCTACAAGTATTTTGTAACATATCAGACTCAGGATGGAAGATATGTGGAGGCAAGGCTTGTCAGCGGAAAGAGTATTGATAATCAAAACGGACCCAATAGCTGGAACCATGACCTTTATGAGGGCTGTAGTGTTTACATCAAGTACCTGCCTGAAAAACCGAATTATGTTATAAGAGTATGGCAATAATAGACAGATTTAATACGATATGGAGAATAACATGGATGCATTTGAAGCAATATTGACAAGACGAAGCACAAGAAAATATAAGGATACCGATGTTGAGAGGAAATACATCGAAAAGGTGCTGGAGGCGGGAAGGTTTGCCCCGAGCGGTTCAAACAGCCAGACCACGCATTTTATAGTATTTACCAATAAAAAGCTTCTTTTAAAGCTTGCAGGACTGGTAAGAGATGAATTTGCAAAGATGGAGATAAAACCTGACACTTATATATCACTAAAGAACTCCATAAATGCGTCTAAAAAGGGTGACTATATCTTTTATTATGGTGCGCCTGTGCTTATAGTGACTGCCAACAAAAAAGGATACGGCAATGCGATAGCAGACAGTGCATGCGCACTAGAAAATATGATGATAGCCGCAAATGCACTGAATTTGGGCTCGTGCTGGATAAACCAGCTTCACTGGCTTGATGAAAATGAGGCTGTCAGAAGTTTCATGTATTCAAAAGGACTCAACGAGGATGAGACGATAACCGGAGGTCTGATTCTTGGCTATCCTTATACTGATAGTCCAAACCGGACAATGCTTGAGAGAAAGGGCAATCCGGTAACGTGGGTTGAGTGAAGTAGCAATAATGAAGATAAAACAGAATATATGTTTGACATAATAACGGTTAGATGATAAAATATATATGTAAAGGTGCTACCGATAGACGGTTAGCCCTTGTGATAAGTAGTTATATTATAACCGCTCTGTCGTGCAAGGACAATGGGCGGTTATTTTCTTGTCCGGTTACTCTTACCGATCGAGTAACCGAGACCAAAGCATGTTGTGCAGAGACTGACAACGGCAATGAAATCACTGATTGTAAGAAGCATAGACAAGTTCTAAAATCAACAAAAATCTTAGATTTGCAGTATTTATAACAGGCAGAAGATTGGAGACACAAAAATGAGCGAGCAAGATATAAAAACAGTTATTATTCACGGACAGAGCCATAAAGGTTCAACCTATCATATAGCACATGGGTTGGCTGAGAAAATCGGTGGTGAGATAACAGAGTTTTTTCTGCCGAGGGATTTCGGGGAGTTTTGTGTAGGCTGTGGAAGATGTTTTGTGGAAACAGAAAAGAAATGCCCACATTATAATTTACTTGCTCCGATTACGAAGGCGATGGATGCAGCGGATGTGATTATACTTGCAAGCCCTGTATACGTATTCCATGCAACGGGAGCAATGAAGGCGTTTTTAGATCATTACGGCTATCGGTGGATGACGCACAGCCCTGAGGAGTCTATGTTCAAAAAGCAGGGCGTTTGCATATGTACGGCAGCAGGCGCGGGTCTTAAATCAACAAACAAGGATATGGCGGACAGCCTTTTCTTCTGGGGCGTTGCCAGGATATATAAGTACGGCAAGGGTGTTGCTGCGGTTGACTGGAATGGCGTAAGTGGGAAAAAGAGACAATCTATAGATAAGGCAACGACGAGAATAGCAAATAAAATTATCAGGAGAAGCGGAAAAGTCAAGCCGGGATTAAAAACGAGAGGCTTGTTTTATATAATGCATCTGTTGCAGAGAAATGGCTTTAATCCGAGAGATGTCAAGCATTGGCAGCAAAAAGGCTGGACTGAAAAGAAACGCCCGTGGAAATGATGAATACATATTAAAATGCAATTTTAAAGCTGAAGTTGACTATAAGGAGCAGCAAATGAAAGAAAAAAGCACTGTTATTTTAATTATGGGGGCATCCCATACCGGAAAAACTGCCCTGGCACAGAGACTGCTGGAAAAGTATAAATACCCTTACCTTTCAATAGACCATTTGAAGATGGGACTGATACGAAGCGGAAACACACTGCTTACGCCGATGAGTGATGACGCTGATCTGACGGCATATTTGTGGCCGATTGTATGTGAAATGATTAAAACCGCGATAGAAAACAGACAGAATCTGATTGTCGAGGGCTGTTATATACCGTTTGACTGGCAAAATTATTTTGAAGAAGAGTATCTGGAATGCATAAGATATTGCTGCCTTGTGATGAGTGAAAAGTATATAAGAAATCATTTTGATGACATAAAAAGATATGCAAATGTTGTTGAAAACCGGCTGGAGGATGACTGCACGCCGGAGAACGTGCTTGAAGATAATGCGAATGTATTGAAGCTTGCAAAACTTTACAATGTGAATTATGTGCTTATTGATGATAAGTATGAGGTTGATATTAATTTGTGATGTATACTTAAAGCTTTTTGCTGCATGAAGATATAATTATAATTTAAAGGCAGAATATAATGGGGATAAAAAATATATGATTTATGTTAAAACTGCAAATATTTAGTGAGGAAATATGGAGGGAAAATCGATGACCGATTTCAGCATAAACGAAATGCAGGAAATGCAGAGAAAACTTCAGGATAAGTATAAGGACAAGTGGGAAGAAATTTCACCGGAAACAGGACAAGATAAATTACTTTGGATGATTGGAGAAATAGGCGAAGTAATTGATATTATTAAACAAAATGGTGGTACAGAAGCTTCGTCAGACAGTGAATTGAGAAAGAATTTGGTTGAGGAGCTTGCTGACGTTCTGATGTATTACAATGATGTGCTGTTGTGTTATGGAATAACTGCTGATGAATTAAAGCAGTCATATGTTAAAAAGTTTGAGAAGAATATGGAGCGATGGTAAATTCTGACTTTCTTGTGAATGGTTTTAAGAAGGAAGAATATATAATCAAGTGGTTGGTGCAAATTTTGAGATAACCACTTAAATTTTAGAACGGAAAATCAACATGGAACATAATATAAATTTAAACATTCATTACTCGGCGCCGCAAGAAGTATGGCAAAAGATAGGTGATGTATATGAATCTATGCAATATTGGACAAAAAGTGAAGATACTTCACGATGGATTGGAGAAGTGTTGGCATTCAAATAAAAGATTGATCATGACAATTTCAAAGCTACGAGGAGAACTACGAATGAAAATTTTTGATATTTTCTCAAATAAAACCGAAAGAGAATTACCTCTTAAAAAAATCGAGAAGATATTTACTGATTACATAGAAAAAGGAATATTAAATACCGAGTTTAATGTGCTGACAGAATTACCGGACAGTGCAAATGATAATACGAGAAATTGCAGAGATATGTTACTGGGTGAGGATAAAAAGGTTGCCTACCTTATGCAGGATAATAATGTAGTCGTGGTTATCGGGTATAAGGGGGAATAGCAATGCTATTAAGTCATTGTGAGGTTGGAAGTACGATATGGATGGGAAATTAAGAAACATGACATCTGTTTACCTGCTGAAAGGTGAAAAAATTCTATTGTTATATAGACAGGGCAGCAGGGTTGTAAATAATGTCTGGATTGGTTCGGCAGGCGGACATTTTGAAAACCATGAATTAAATGATGCAAAGGCTTGCGCGCTCAGGGAACTATATGAAGAGCTGGGGATTGAAGATAAACATATAGAGGGCTTGGAACTTCGCTATATAACATTAAGATATTTAAACGGCGAAATCAGACAGAACTACTATTTCTTTGCCAAGTTAAAAGAAGCAATGAATGATAATCTTAATTCAAATGAGGGAGTGTGCAGATGGTTTCAACTAAGTGAAGTTGATACGTTAGAAATGCCATTTACTGCAAAATATGTTATAAATCATTTTGTTACAATGGGCAGACATACAAATAAATTATATGCCGGTATCGCGAATGCCGAAAAGGTTGATTTTTTAGAAATGCAAGAATTCTAAAAGAAGATGTTCTGACTTAGATAGATAAGTTAAAAGTTGAGGAGAAAAGAACTTGGAAAGAAAAATTAAATCTATGGAAAATAAATATCTTCTGCCTTCACTTGATTTAGTAGAAGATGTTTTTTCGAAGTGGGATAGTCCTAAGGAAGGTAAAATCGTAAGGCAGCTTGTTGAAGAAATAAGGTCAAAGAAATACTACGTTCCGGAGTTGGAACTTATTATGGTAAATGAGTCTGATGAGGTTATCGGATATGCGATGTTTTCTAGGTTTCATATTGAGGGAAGATATGAGGATGAACTTCTTATACTTACTCCGGTTGCAGTGAAGACAGAATTACAGAGGCAGCATATTTCAAAGGAATTGCTGGAGTATGGATTTGAAAGAGCAAAAGAGCTTGGGTTTAAGGCAGTAATCGTTGAGGACAATCCACAAAATTATAATCCACGCGGGTTTGAAGCAAGTTATAAATTTGGAATAGAGGCAGGACCGAACATTCATTTACCGCATCCGGATTGTCTGATGGTGAAGGAGCTTGAAAAGGATGCGCTTGATAATATGAATGGATATGTAGATTATTCATTTTATGATTCACTTCACGAAGGATAAGATTATATTAGCGGAGGCGGATGGAGTATGTTGTATATAAAAGCGGCAAATTACGCAGATATTGAAAAGGAGTGGCTGTTTGTTAAGGAAATGCCGACAGATGAAAACGGATTGACAAACGAGTGGAGCGGATGTTCGAGAAAAACATTCGAAAAAGAAGCATTACCGCAGATGATAGCATATTCAGAGGGAAGAAATCTTCCTGAAGGCTTTGTGCCGGAGACGTGTTTGTTTTTGTGGGAGGACGATGTGATTATAGGACAGTTCAGAATCCGCCACTATTTATGTGAGTCTCTGCGAACCGGTGCCGGACATATTGGCTATTTTATCGGTAAAGAGTTTAGAGGAAAAGGCTATGGTACAAAAGGGTTAAGAATTGCATTGGAGGTCGCAAGAAATATTGTGCCTGAACCAGAATTTTATTTGCGTGTAAATAAAGATAATCCGGCATCGCTGCATGTGATGATGAATAATGGCGGGAAAGTTGTTGCGGAGGATGATACGAAGTTTTACGTCAGAATTCCAAACATGGGTAAATGTTAATACTTGATGACTTTGAAGCTTGTTTAAATTGTGGGAGAATTGTTTTGAAAAGTATATTCAAAAATAAAAACTTTTCTAATGTATATTTGTGATTGTTTAAAAGGAGTACTTATTCTTGCGGCAACTTTTGGTTTGTTTCTAACCAGACAGAATGTGGGTACTGGCCTTATTATTTTGTTTATTATGGGCATTTGCAGCAATATTATAGCCGGCATTTTTAGTCCTGCCTCCAGCTCACTCTTACCTAATATTGTTGAAAAAGAAGAATTTCAAAAGACACAATCATATTTTAGTGCGATGAACAGCATACAGGGTATAGCGGGTGTTTTGTTGGCTGGAATATTGTATGCCTTGTTACCGGCGTATATTTTATTTGTAATCACTGGAGTTTGTTATATTGCATCCGGTGTGTCGGAAATGTTTATAAGATATAATTATACGAAGAATGAACATGCATTAACATTTAAAAGAACCTTTGACAATATGAAGGATGGATTTTTATATTTATGTGGACGAAAAAGTTTATTTATGGTGTTGCTGATGTTTACACTGATAAACTTTTTTGTTACACCTATTAATGGTAATATTGTGCCGTATTTTGTTAAGACTGACCTACGAAATGCAGGAAGCTATCTTTTTGACAGAATGGTAACGCCTGAGATGTGGACATCCATATTCAGTATTTGCAGTGGTATTACATCAACGATTACGGCGATTGTAATAAGTAAAAAAGTACAAAAGGATAAGTGTGGCAGAGGAATAAAGAAATGGTTGACAATGCTGAGCGGAGTGATGATATTAATAGCTGCGGCATATTTTGTTTTTGTTCAGAAGGGCATTTCATTAAATTATTTTATAATATCATTTTGCATTTATTCAATACTATTTGCTATTATATCATGTGAAGTGAATATTCCTGCTCATACGGCAGTGCTTCTTACCGTAGATAAAGAAATGCTCGGAAAGGTTATGAGCCTGATTGGTGTGGCAGTTCAAGGGTTTATTCCGCTTTCATCGTTGATTTCAGGTGTTGTTTTGAACAAATATGGAACTGCAAGGCTTTTTGCGTTTTGTGCGGCAGGTTTTGTGTTGACGGATATTATAGTTGTATCAAGCAAACATTTAAATGAGATTTAATATTGTTTATTCTTAATAGAAAAATAAATATGAGAGTAAAGACGAAGTTTTAATAAAAAAATGTTTACAGACTACCATCAAAGGTGTTATATTGAAAAGTCGATAAGACTTTTATCGGTCATAGTAATTTATTAAAGACTGATAGGTTTTGATTGCCGCTGTTGTTAAGTGCAGGCTTTTAGGAGGCGGCATATGTGTTTGACGGGGATGTTTTTTACTGAATGGAGGAAGGTATGAGGTATTCTGATAAAATCAACGGATTCTGGGAAGAGGGTTATCATTATTATCTTGAGTTTTGCGACGGAAAGCTTACCGTCAGGGATTACAGAAGAAGCATAATGCTTGTTACAGATGTTGAGTATGATGCTGACTTGATTGAGAACGGCGGGCCGGCACTCATAAGCCTTGCGGACAATGTTTTGTCAAGAACATGGGAAGGCGAAATGATGACTGAGATAAAGGAGCTTAAGTATGAGGACGGACAGCTCAAAATGCTTTATAATTATACTATTATGGGCGAGACACTATATACACTTAAAAAGGTTGAGAATGGTCCGTTTGACTACATTATAATCAGGGATGACGAATTCATTGACGCTCTTCAGGGAAAATGGAAGGAGTGGCGTGCGAACGGTTCGGGTGATTATCTTACGATAGAGGGTAACTCGATGACTTATTTCGGAAGTGAAATCGGACGATTCCACGTCGTAAGCTATAAGTATTCTCCTGAGCAGGTGTTCATTGTGCCGGAAAATCTTATTAATGATAATTTCGGTATGTTTTGCAAGTTCGAGGTTTTACCGGATATGCTTACTACATATATGCAGGTGTTTGATATGAGCATGCCGATGACGGTGTTTGCAAGAGAGGATATGATGGATAAAATAGAAATTCCGCCTCAGGCAAAAAGACCTGCATACAACACCATGATGTACAATCCGAACAATATATTTGATAATAACATAAAACCCAATATCGGTATGATGAATATTATGGATATAAAGACTGATGAACCTGCAGTAAAGGATACAGAAAGACAGCCTGTTTATGTGGATGCTGACGGTGATAACTGCTGCGGTACATGTGGTTCAAAAATCGGCGCGGAGTACGGAAGGTTCTGCCCGGAGTGCGGTTCAAGATTAAAATAGATTTAATTTGGAGGATTAGATGAAAGAAAGAATAAGAATTAAAATTAAAACAAGTATAAAGGATTTATATTCTTTTATGTTGTACCATACATATACAAGCTTTAACGGTCTGTTCGGACTTGCCTGTGGTATTTTGTGTCTTATCATGGGTATTGCATTTGCAGAGAGACTTAAATCATGGTTTTTAATTGCAGACGTTATCGGCGTGTGGTATACGATTGGAACTCCTGTTATTCTTTACATGAAGGCAGTTAAGCAGGCAAAAAACAGTATGGTGTTTCACAATGATATAATATATTTTATGGACAATGATGGCTTTACGGTAAGGGTAGCACAGGAGTCGGCGCGTTCACTCTGGAGCGAGGTAACAAGGGTTGCACATGTGGGAAACAGAATATTTATTTATATGGGCAGGAAAAATGCACACATTCTGCCTATAGACCAGCTTGATGCGCAGACTGATGAAGTAGTTGAGCTTATAAAGGCGAGCGTTCCGCAGAATAAATTAAAAGGAAAGATTTTTAAAGATGGTAAAGATAACAAATAGTCCTGAAGAAACATATGAATTTGCGCGTGAATTTGCAGAGAATGCAAAGCCGGGTGATATCATTTGTCTTGATGGAGATTTAGGAGTCGGAAAGACTGTTTTTACACAGGGCTTTGCAGCAGGGCTTGGAATTACCGAGCCGGTAAACAGTCCGACATTTACAATACTTCAGATATATGACGAGGGCAGGCTCCCTATGTATCATTTTGATGTGTACAGAATCGCAAGTCCTGAAGAGATGGACGAGCTCGGATATGAGGAGTATTTCTTTGGAGAAGGAGTGTGCCTTATAGAGTGGTCGACACTTATTGAAGAGCTGATTCCGGAGGATGCAATACATGTTTTAATCGAGAAGGATTTAAAACAGGGCTTTGATTACAGAAGGATTACTTATTAGCACAATGGCAATGCATTATGCAGGGCTTTAAATGCTTGTGCCGTTTATTAATGCGGCAGAAAGGAATGTGTTGATATGAAAATATTAGCAATAGAGAGCGCATCACTTGTTGCTTCTGTAGCTATAGCGCAGGATGATAAGCTGATTGCCGAATACAGTGTAAATCATAAAAAGACTCATTCGCAGACATTACTGCCTATGATAGATGAAATTGTCAGAATGACAGACACTGATTTAAATACATTAGATGCAATTGCAATTTCCGGAGGTCCCGGTTCGTTTACGGGCTTGAGGATAGGCTCTGCCACCGCAAAGGGACTTGCACTTGCACTTAAGATACCGGTTGTCCATGTGCCTACCATTGATGCGATGGCTTACGTGATGTATGGCTTTGACGGACTTATCTGCCCGATGCTTGATGCAAAGAGGGCACAGGTTTACAGCGGACTCTATCATTTTAAGGATGAATTTGAAATTGTAAAGCCGCAGTGTGCCATAGATTTGAAGGAATTTATAGATGAAATAAATGAAATCGGAGAGCCGGTGGTTTTTCTTGGCGATGGCGTGGATGCAGGATATCATATTATTGAAGAAAATATTAAGGTTCCTTATAAGCTTGCACCGGCGCACGTAAACAGGCAGAGAGCTGCAGCAGTTGCCGTACTCGGTCAGAAATATTTTGCTGAGGGGAAAATAGTATCTGCAGAGAATGAGGCTCCTGAGTATCTGAGGGTGTCTCAGGCAGAGCGTGAGATGGCGGAGAAAAGACGGTCGATGGATTTATGATAAGACAGATGCAAAAAGAAGATGCGGAGTATATTGCTGCGATAGAGAGCAGACTTTTCGGAACCCCGTGGTCGGAAAAAGGCATTTCGGACTGCATAGACAATGACTTGTATTATTGCTATGTGATTGAAGAAAATGCACAGCCTGTCGGGTACATTTGCCTCATGGCGGCCGTTGGCGAGATGGAGCTTTTGCGAATCGGCGTTGAAAGCGCACACCAAAGGAAGGGGTATGCCGACAGCCTTATGAGGAGAATGCTTTTACTGGCAGATGAGCTGGCGACGGAAAGCATTTTTTTGGAGGTACGAAGTAAAAATGAACCGGCGATAAGCCTCTATCGCAAGTATGGCTTTGTGCCTGAGGGCGTGAGAAAAAAATACTACCATAATCCTGAGGATGATGCGGTGATTATGTGGAGAAGAAAAGAATGATTTATCGGTGGTGTCAATTGCCATTGTAATTAAAATGCGCATTCATATATAATACACAGGCGATGTTTATTGTTTTTGAATCGTATTAGGTTAGCGATTCGTTTTTTTGCTGAAGCATGTGCAGATTACCGGCGGCATTTTGCGCGGCATAAAAGTATGCATTAAGTATACAGCAAAAGCAGCCCGCAGGGACATATGTGGTAAGCAGGGAAAGAAGGAATGAGCATGAGAACATTTAAAGAAAAAGTTGTTTTGGTAAAAGACGAAGCTTTTTGTAATTGCTGCGGAAGGAAAATAGTGAACGAGGATTTTCTGGAGGTCGAAAAGGAATGGGGATATTTTTCTTCAAAGGACGGAGAGAAGATAAGCTTTGACCTTTGTGAGAAATGCTTTGATAAAATAACTGCAGATTTTAAAATAAAACCTCAGACGGGTACTGTAACAGAGCTTTAAAAAATGAAATATGGTTTTGAAGCTCCGTCATCTAAGGTTGTCTGGAGACTTTGAAACAAGCTATAAAATAGAAAAGGGGAGAAAATATGCTTGATATTTGCCTGCTTGGAACAGGCGGTATGATGCCGCTTCCTTACAGATGGCTCACATCTTTGATGACAAGATGTGAGGGCAGTCATTTGCTTATTGACTGCGGAGAGGGAACACAGATAGCGATAAAAGAAAAAGGCTGGAGCTTTAAGCAGATAGATACAATCTGTTTTACACATTATCATGCAGACCACATAAGCGGTCTGCCGGGAATACTTCTTACAATGGGTAACGCAGAGCGTACTGAGTCTGTGACGCTTATAGGTCCGAAGGGACTTGAAAAAGTTGTGAATGCACTAAGATGCATTGCGCCGGAGCTGCCATTCAGCCTCAAGTTTATAGAGTTAAATGAAAGAGTAGAAGAATTAAAAATCGGACCTTATTATTTAACAGCATTCAGAGTAAATCATAATGTCATATGTTATGGTTATACCATAAGCTTAAAACGTGCAGGAAAATTTCAGCTTGAACAGGCAATAGCGCAGGAGATTCCGCAGAGGTACTGGAGTCTGCTGCAGAAGGGTCAGACCATAACCGATGGTGATAAGGTTTATACTCCGGACATGGTTATGGGTGCAGAGAGAAAGGGACTAAAGGTAACATACTGTACCGATACAAGACCTGTTCCTGTGATTTCGCAGCAGGCAGCCGGAGCAGACCTTTTTATCTGCGAGGGAATGTATGGAGAGCCCGGTAAGGAAGAGAAGGCGAAGGAATACAAGCACATGACCTTTTATGAGGCGGCAAATCTTGCAAAAGAAGCAGATGTAAAGGAAATGTGGCTGACGCATTTCAGCCCGTCATTAAATTATCCTGAAGAATACATGAAGGATGTAAGGAAAATATTCAGTAATGCGTATGCGGGAAAAGACGGGCAGTCAGTGGAGTTAAGATTTTCAGAAGAAGAGTAAGAGGAAATGAAAATGAGTGAGGTTCATTCAGAGAAGGATGTTTTAATACTTGCAATTGAAAGCTCCTGTGATGAAACTGCTGCTGCAGTTGTTAAAAACGGCAGGGATATGCTTTCAAATGTTATTTCATCACAGATAAAGCTGCACACTCTTTACGGAGGCGTAGTTCCTGAAATTGCATCAAGAAAGCATATTGAGAAGATAAATCAGGTTATTGAAGAAGCTTTATATGAGGCGGGCGTTACGTTAGACGATATAGATGCAATAGGCGTAACCTACGGACCGGGACTTGTAGGCGCGCTGCTTGTCGGTGTGTCTGCTGCAAAGGCGATTGCATTTGCAAAGAACAAGCCGCTTGTCGGAGTCCATCATATAGAAGGACATGTAAGCGCAAATTTTATTGAACACAAGGATTTGAAACCGCCGTTTTTATGCCTGATTGTTTCGGGCGGACATACTCATCTTGTAATGATGAAGGATTATGGTGAGTTTGAGATTATCGGAAGAACCAGGGATGATGCGGCAGGAGAAGCATTTGACAAGGTCGCGAGGGCAATAGGACTCGGTTATCCGGGAGGCCCTAAGATAGACAAGGCGGCACGCGAGGGCAATCCACATGCTATGGAATTTCCAAGGGCACATGTAGCGGATTCGCCTTATGATTTTAGCTTCAGCGGCCTGAAATCAGCTGTGTTAAATTATATAAACCATGCAAATATGCTTGGTGAGGAGATTTCGGTGCCTGATATAGCAGCATCCTTCCAGAACGCAGTAGTTGATGTGCTTGTGGAACACAGTATGCTTGCTGCAAAAGAATATGGTGTTGACAAAATTGTTATGGCAGGCGGAGTTGCTTCAAACAGCGCGCTTCGTGCCGGTATGCAAAAGGCGTGTGAAGAAAACAATCTGGAATTTTATTTCCCATCGCCGATTCTTTGCACGGATAATGCAGCCATGATTGGCGCAGCGGCATATTTTGAATATATTAAGGGAACAAGGCATGGCTTTGATTTAAATGCCGTTCCAAACCTTAAGCTTGGAGAAAGATAAAAAATATTGAAAACTGATACGGTCAGTAATTATCAGACGTAAATGTGGCGGTATTTGTAGATGTATTGCTTTAATACAGCCTTTACAGGTGAATTAGTTAATAAGGTGCATTATGAAAAAAGATAAAATTACGGCAATAGTTCTGGCAGCAGGACAGGGCAGGCGAATGAACAGCAGTATTCAGAAGCAGTTTATGCTGATAAAAGGATATCCGGTCTTGTATTATTCATTAAAAGCTTTTGAAGAAAGCTGCGTGGATGATATTATTCTTGTAACAGGTGCTTCGGAAATTGCATATTGTAAAGAAGAAATCGTTGAAAAATATGGTTTTAAAAAAGTGAGCAATGTGGTCGCAGGCGGTAAGGAGAGATATGATTCCGTGTACAACGGTCTGGCGGCGGCAGAATGCGATTATGTTTTGATACATGATGGTGCAAGACCGCTTGTAAGCGTCGATATCATTAACCGGACGGTAGAAGCAGTCAAGGAATATCAGTCATGTACCGTTGGCATGCCGGTTAAGGATACGATAAAAGTAGTGGATTCTGAAAAATATGCGGCGGCTACGCCAGACAGGAGCAGCCTTTGGCAGATACAGACGCCTCAGGCTTTTAAATACACAATTATTAAAGAAGCTCACGAGTTAATGCATAAAGGTGCCTGCAATGGTAAGAATATAACAGATGATACCATGCTTGTGGAGGAATGTCTGCACTGTAAAACAAAGCTTGTAGAAGGAAGCTACTCTAATATAAAGGTTACGACGCCTGAGGATATATGCGTTGCAGAGGCTCTACTATCATAATTGCCTTAAACATGTAATAAAGCTGCGAAAAAATAAACGTTAAAATTTATCCTCAAAAATCGAAAAAATGTGTTGACATCGAAAATCATTAATGGTACAATAAACAGCGTCGCTGATGAAAAGTGAGTGACGAAAAGATGTTGGAGAGGTATCGAAGTGGCCATAACGAGGCGGTCTTGAAAACCGTTTGTCCGAAAGGGCGCGTGGGTTCGAATCCCACCCTCTCCGCTCCTATGTAAATAGGTAATTGCAATTTAGCTACAGCTTGGAGAAGTACCCAAGTGGCTGAAGGGGCTCCCCTGGAAAGGGAGTAGGTCGTTAGTAGCGGTGCGAGGGTTCAAATCCCTCCTTCTCCGTTTGTACTTCTTAAGTGCATAATGAATTGCAAATGACAGGAACCTTGATAACTGAACAGCATAATAAACACAGACCTTGAAAATTCTTAAAGAGAATTCAAAAGAACCAAACCTTTTAAAAAAGTAAAACGGAAAGAATGCC
>JAFRXK010000017.1 GCA_017442865.1 Lachnospiraceae bacterium
GAAAATGAAGCAAATGTTTGTTCAATAACCTCATCAATAATCAAATGTTATAAAATAATAGCAATTAAAGCTTTAAAAAGTGACAAATAATTGATATACTATATTTACAATGTTAGTTGTAAGATTGAGACTTTTTTATGGCTGGGAAATGATGAGTGAGAGGTTAAAAGAGCATAGAAAAGAAAGCAAAATCACACAGAAACAATTTGCAGATTATTTGAATGTTAATCCAAGCTTAGTAACAAAACTGGAGAATTGAACAAGAAAATTGAGCATAATGCAGATAGATAAAATCTATGCTTTATTTGGTTGTACGGAAGAATACCTATCAGGCGAGAATGACGAATATCTGCTGCTGAACTTTGCGTTTAATTAAAATGTACTAGAGACAAAAGATTTAGAGAACATTGCTGGCATAAATTAAATTGTGATGAATCTTATGGAAATGAATATGCTTTTAGGAGATGAATAAAATAATATTTAAAAATAAATTATTGAAATTGCATATATTCATGGTATAATATCAACTAGAAAATATGTTCGATTATGCTGGAATTATAAAAAGAATTGCAAATGGAGAAATAGCATGGATAGACTTACAAAAGAACAGCGTCATAAGAACATGAGTAATATAAAAAGTAAAAACACCAAAATAGAAATAAAGTTAAGGAAAGCTTTATGGAACAGAGGATTTAGATATAGAAAAAACTATACTGAATTACCCGGGAAACCAGACATAGTTATCACAAAACATAAAATAGCTATATTTTGTGATAGTGAGTTTTTTCATGGTAAGGACTGGGATGTTTTAAAACCACAACTTGAGCGTGGTAAAAATCCAGAGTTTTGGATAAATAAGATATCTGGTAACATAAATAGAGATCAAGATGTCAACAGACAATTGAATGCTCTTGGTTGGACAGTAATTCGTTTTTGGGGAAAGGAAATATTAAAAGATACGGATCAATGTATAAAAGTTATAGAAGAAGCAGTTTTTGATAATAAAATGGCTGAATATTATTAAAAAAACTTGTAAATATACTTAGATTTATTAAGATTGTGAGGATTAAAAATGTATAGATCAATAGACCTGTTTGCTGGAATTGGAGGAATAAGAAAAGGATTTGATAATGCGTTTGGAGATAAAATAAAGACCGTTTTTGTTAGCGAATGGGACGAGTATGCAAAAAAAACGTATAAACTTAATTTTGAAGATGATTTTGAGATAGCAGGAGATATAACACAAATAGATGAAAAAAATATTCCTGCTTTTGATATATGTTTAGCAGGATTTCCGTGTCAAGCCTTTTCAGTTGCCGGAAAGCATAAAGGTTTTGAAGATGATTATAAAGGTCAGTGCAGAGGAACTCTTTTTCAGGACGTTGTGAGAATTTGTGAATATCATAAACCTAAAATTATTTTTTGTGAAAATGTAAAAGGCTTGACCATTCATGATAAGGGAAGAACTTTTAAAATAATTAAGGGAGCTTTTAGAGAAATTGGCTATACTGTTTATGATAAAATATTAAACAGTAAAGATTTTGGAGTGCCTCAAAATCGCGAAAGAATATATCTGGTTTGCATAAGAAATGATTTGATAAAAGAAAGATGTCCTGAAGGATTTATATTTCCTGTTGGTAACAAACAGAATGTAACCATAAAAGATATCTTGGATTCTGCCCCTGTTCCATCCAAATATTATTTGAGCTGTACATATATGGAGACTTTGAAAAATCATAAAGCGAGACATGAAGCAGCAGGACATGGATTCGGATATGAAATAAGAGATTTAAATGGTATAGCAGGAACCATTGTTTGTGGTGGAATGGGTAGAGAAAGAAATCTTATTATTGATGAAAGAGAACATTCAATGATTCCAACCACACATATAAAAGGGAAAATTAATGATGAAGGAGTCAGAAAAATGACACCGAGAGAGTGGGCACGATTGCAAGGATTCCCGGAAAATTTTAAATTAGAATTAGCCGATACTCATCTATATAAGCAATTTGGCAATAGTGTAACAGTTAATGTTATAGAAGCTATTGCAAAAGAAATATATAAAATATTGGAGGGAGGAGTTTAAATGAATAGAGGAGAATGGGGTGAAGCATATACAGCGTTAAGATTACTTGGTGATAAACGCCTTTTTATTACAGATGAAAATGATAAAAATGATAAAGATGAATGGATGGAAGTATTAAAAGTTATCAGAAGAGAAACGAATGATAGAGTTGTTACATATGAATATAGTGCAGATGGTGAAACAGTTGATATATTAATTAATAATAATAATGTTTCATCAGTTCCTTCTGTTAGTTTGTTAAATACGGCTGAGCTTTTGAAACATGAAATTATAAATGGTAGGGGACGTTCTTTTAATGTTTCGGATGAAATTATTACATTTTTGAACGATATCGAAATTCAACATTTAAAAGCAAAAAGTATAGAAAAAAGCGACATTTTCCTAGATGTTATTGATCCGAGAAGTTCAACAGTAAGAGAAAATATAGGGTTTTCTATAAAATGTGAATTTGGAGAAAATCCAACTCTTTTTAATACAGGAAAGGCATCTGCTGCAAAGTATAAAATTCAGGGAATGACTCCGCAATTGATGAAAGAAATTAATGCTTTGGTTGACAGTAAAAATCATGCTGCAGTTTCAGACAGATGTAATGCTTTAAAAGGAAACGGATGTAATCTGGATTTTGTCGGATATGAATTTGCTAAAAGAGCAAAGTGTAATGCTTTTGAAGAAAATCTAGAACTAATAAACCCGTTATTGCCTAAAGTTATAGAACGTATAATGTGGAATCATTTTATGGATGGGTGTAATAAAGTCGATATTCCGTCTGTTATTAATCAAATTATTATTGATAACCCAGTTAATATATCAAGGCCTAAAGAAAAGTATCCTTATATGATGAAAATGTTTTTATATTCTGCTTATTGCGGAATGACAGCAGGCACTTTATGGGATGGGAAAAGTGCGGTTAAAGGTGGTTATATAACTGTAAAAGAGACTGGTGAAGTTGTTGCAAATTATGCACTTGAGTCAGACTCTTTTAAAGAATTTTTGTATAAACATTGCTATCTTGATTATCCTTCAACGGACGAGAAACATGGTGATTATGGTAAAGTTTATATTGAAGACGGAGAATATTATTTTAAGCTGAATTTTCAGATAAGAATTAAATAGAATATATTTAAAACATGCAAGATTTACTTTTTTGCTGGCAAAGAAAAATGTTTATGAATGATTAAATGTAAGATATTTTTTATTTAACGGTTAAAAACAGCATTTAAAATGAAAGACAAAGAGTAATATTCTTTAAAGAAAAGGTTTTACCAGTAAATCTGGCTAAGCCTTTTTACGTTAAAAACGAACATGTTCTTAAGTTGCCATACAGACCAGATTTTCAATAAGTTTGATTATTTCTTTTTGGTTGTATGATTACAGATTTTATGGTGCAATAAGTTATATGTTTAGTGAAAGTAATTATTGTAGAGAAAGAACAAATGTTGTATGAAACAATATTGAAACAGATGTAAAGGTAAAATGCATAGAGAAAGGAACGACACAGGCAGTGGTGGCAGAGCAGATCAAGACCACTAATTAATTTGTGAACCGTGTTATCAAGAAGCCGAATTGAGTTGTGAATAATACATTTGTGAAGATGATGCAGGTTCTAGGATATGATATTGAGCTGCATTATGTGAAGAGGGAGGAATAGCGCAATTGGAGGATTTGTCTGTAGAAAGTAGAATAAATACCTTTATGCTCGACGTAATTGATACTTCGGAATATCACAGTGTGGAGTATTTGGTATTTTCAATTAGAAAACTGTTCTTGGATTACATGAGCGCTTCGAGATTGAAGCAATTTGAAATTCCAGCTTTCTTGGATCCGCTTGTTGATAAGGTAATAGATTTGTTTAATCAATCTGGCATAAGTACGGTGGATATGCTTCGGTATATGTTGGACAATGATGTAAATAGTTTTATTCATTATTATGCATCAGAATTTATTATTCCAGTTGCTCAAGGACATAAGAATGAATGTGTTCCAGATTTAAATGACTTATTTGCCTACGTGATGACTGGTTATATTCTTGATGTCTTTAGAGAAACAAGGATAAATATTGGAAAAATCGTTCAAGGGGAAGTATTACTTCATGAGACTAACCAATATGGATTATCTATTGTGAATGGAGTAGATTTTTATGGGGATTATTTTGTTTTTGAAGATAAAGCATATCTGTACAGTATGCTTACAAATACAACTCCTTTACAATTTGGGGATTCAATGCCTGGATTCGCAAGGTTAATTAGCAATGAAGTATGTGATGGGAACATTTTACTGAGACTAGATGAGCGCCTGGCACTCCCTAAAGAACAAGCGATTTCATACTCGACCTTGAATTTTCAAAAGTACCACGGACCTCAATTTCACTTTAATCGGACTTCGCTAAAAAGTCCCAAGACCATCACTGTTCATATGGACGAAGAAACATCAGATAAACTCCTTTTGGTGGTGAAAAAAGATTATGATCAGGTGTTAGATAAACCATTGTGGCATATTGAGATTGAAACACTTCCACACTTAAATAAGGATGCAGAAAAAGGATATAAGATTACGACATTCCTTCATGGAATGTATTATCCAGATGATGATTTGTTTACGCATATAGATTGTACTAGAAATCAGTATGATGGAAAGAGTTATGAAAGTAAGTATACAGAGAATGCTCCGGTAGATCTGTATACAGAGAATAATGACCTGCACCATAAAATTTGGTGTATTGAACAAGGGCATTATTCGCGAGAATTATGGTATAAATTGATGGTTGTTTCTTTGAACGAAAGATATTGCAAGTTGTTGGACGAAATTCTTCAGTAGAAATTCTGCCATCGAAAATATGGCAGAAAAAAGTGTTAGACCTACCTTGACATACATTGATGAGGTTCATAGAGCAGGTGCGGAGAGCTATCAGCGTATTATGTCATATTTTGAACCGGAATTATGGTTGGGTATGACTGCAAGTCCTGAGCGTACAGACGGCTTCGATATATTTGAACTCTTTAATCATAATATCGCTTACGAAATCAGATTGCAGCAGGCGCTTGAAGAAGATTTGCTTTGTCCATTTCATTATTTTGGTATCACAGACCTTGAAATCAATGGAGAGGTTTTTGATGACAATAGCGGAATAAGAAATTTTGCAAATTTAATATGTGATGACAGAGTTAATTATATTCTTGAAAAAGCAAATTATTATGGATATTCAGGAGACAGAGTAAAAGGGTTGATTTTTTGCAGTAGAAAGGATGAAGCAAAAGAGCTATCTCATAAATTTAATTTAAGAGGTTATGATACAGCCTTTTTAAGCGGTGAGGATTCACAGGAACGAAGAGAAGAATGTATTAACAGATTGGTTAGTAACAATCCGAATAATAAGCTTGATTACATTTTCACTGTAGACATTTTTAATGAAGGTGTAGATATTCCAGAGATAAATCAGGTTATAATGCTTCGACCAACTGAAAGTCCTATAATATTTATACAGCAGCTGGGACGAGGTCTTAGAAAGGTTGAGGATAAAGAATATGTAGTTATTATAGATTTTATTGGTAACTATATGAATAACTTTATGATACCTATTGCTTTGTCAGGAGACAGAACATACAACAAGGATACAATACGCCGATATGTAAGAGAAGGGTCAAGAGTTATTCCGGGATGTTCAACAATTCATTTTGATGAAATATCAAAAAAGCGTATTTTTAATTCAATTGATAATGCAACAACCACAAAAAAGTTTTTGAAGGATAAATATCAGCAGCTCAAAAACAGACTTGGTCATATCCCTAGCATTTTGGACTTTTACGAGTACGGCGAGATAGATCCTATGATGTTTGTTAATTATTCAAAGACCTATGATAATTTTGTCAGAATGGTAGATGATGAGTATAATATCAGATTTACAAATGATGAGGAGCAATCGCTTGAGTTTATATCATCTCTTTTGATTAATGGTAAACGTCCTCATGAACTTCTTATGTTAAAGATGCTTATGAATGACGAAGCAATTAATCGTGAAAGCTTTTGTGATGCGCTTAATCAAGCAGGAAGCTCATATTATGAAGATGATTATATATCGTCAATAAATGTTTTAAACAAGAGTTTTATTAATACACAATCTGAGAAGAATAAGTATCAAAACGTTAATTTCTTTGAACAGGATAGTATTAATAGCGGATATTATAGGCGTACATTTTCATTTTATGAAAAACTGCGAAAGTATTATTATAAAAAAGAATTAAACAGTTTGATTGAATATGGTCTTAAGAAATATGAGGATTGTTACAGTGAGCATGATGAAGATAATCTGGTTTTATATGAAAAATACTCAAGAAAAGATATTTGCAGACTTTTAAATTGGGAAAAGGATGATAGCTCAACAATTTATGGCTATAGAATTAAATATGGCACGTGTCCGATTTTTGTTACATATGAAAAGAAAGAAGACATTGCGAACAGTACAAAATATGAAGACCAGTTTATAAATAATCAAATTTTTAGTTGGATGACAAGAAGTAAGGTTACAATTAACAGTACTGAATCAAAGGAATTAATTAATTACCGAGAAAACAATTTGAAAATTTATTTATTTATCAAAAAGAGTGATGGTGAAGGTTCAGATTTTTATTACATGGGTAAGGTAATTCCGATAGAATGGAACGAAACTGTTATCGAAAATGATCATGGTACATTATTGCCAATTATGAACTTCAAATTGCAGCTTGAAAACAGTGTTAGAAATGATATTTATGAATATTTTACAAAATAAGAGGTGTTTATGAAATCAATAAAAGTCGTAGCAGCAGTTATAAAAGACAATAATAAAATTTTTGCCACCAAGCGCAAGCCTAATGATTTTGCCGGTGGCTGGGAGTTCCCGGGCGGTAAGGTTGAGCCACATGAGACGAGGAAACAGGCTTTAAGGCGTGAGATTATGGAGGAGCTGGACACGGAGATTAAGGTTGGTGATTTGCTTGTTGTTGTGGAGCATGATTACCCGACATTTCATTTGACGATGCATGTTTTTATGTGCAGTGTCTTTTCCGGCGATTTGACGCTTAAGGAGCATGAGGCGGCAAGGTGGCTTACGAGGGAAGAGCTTGACAGCGTGAATTGGCTGCCTGCGGATGTGAAGGTGGTTGAAGCACTTAAGAAAAAGTGGAGTGACAATTAAATAATCTAATGATAGGATATTGACAAAAAGCTATCATTGGGTTATAATCATATTATCAAAAGATTATATTGCATACACTTTACATACTATTTCGAATAACCGCAAGTTAAATCGGAGGTGACCATTATGGCAGAGAAGTGTAGAAGAGATTTCTGTATTAATTGCAGGAGGGAAACTGAGTATCGTTTGCAGAAGAAGGACATCAGAAAGAATATAAGGGATAAGGATTATACCTTTGGAATTACTGTGGCTGTCTGCGAAGCGTGTGGCGAAGAGATGAGTATTCCGGGGCTTGTTGATAAGAATGTTCAGGAGATTGATGAACAGTATAGAGCGGCGGAAGGTATAGTGTCGGTTGAGGATATTAAGAAGCTCATGAAGATTTATACGATTGGTAAGGCACCGCTGTCTTTAGCGTTGGGCTTTGGAGAGGTGACGATACCAAGATATTTAGAGGGGCAGCTCCCTTCAAAGGAGTATTCGCAGATTGTAAGAGAGGGACTTTCGTCTCCGGCGTTTATGAAGCAGAAGCTTATGGAGAACAGGGAGAAGCTTACGAGTGCAGCATATAAAAAGGCGATGGCCTCAGCGGATAGTGTGGAGAGCTTGTTTTCGGTATCGTATAAGATGCGTGGCGTTATAACTTATGTGTTTGAGAGACTTGAAGAGGTAACTCCGCTTATGCTTCAGAAGCTGCTTTATTTTATCCAGGGTATTTATTCTGCGTTGTATGGCAGACCGATTTTTGCTGAAGAATGCAGGGCGTGGCTGCACGGCCCAGTATATTCTGAGGTATATGATATGTTCAGGGATTTTAAGTACAATCCTATTGATGATGCGCGTTTTGCTCTTTTAGAAGGGACAGAGGATGTATTGACGGCTGATGAGAAGCACGTGGCAGACCTTGTGGTGAATACTTTTGGTATGTATGGCGGTAAGACGCTTGAGAAAATCACGCACAATGAGGAGCCATGGAGAGAAGCAAGGCGCGGATATGGCGATGGTATTCCGTCCAGCGAGCTTTTGTCAAAGGAGCGGATTATGAAGTATTATACCGCTGTAAATCAAAAGTACCGCATCGATACTGAGGATGGTCTTAAGACATATATACGAGATATGCTTGATAAAGCATCGTGATATCATGTGGTCAAAATACCTTTTGACACAGCATCATTTTATATAAAATATGTTTTGATTTTTAAGGTATACATCCATGAAAAAGAACATAAAATTTTTTATTACAGCGCTTGTTTTTCTTGGATTGCTTTTTGCAATTGGCGTGTTTATTCATTTTTATTATATGTCGGATGCGGGGCTTCCCTTCTGGGGCTGGTCGCAGGAGGCTTCTACTCAGGCTGAGACGGTGAATTATATTTTGCCCGGTATACCGGCGTATTCGGGAAGTCCATATACCGAGCTTCATGATAATAAGCCGGATTTTACACAGTACGAGCTTGTGACGACGTCATTTGAAAGCTATAGCGAGCTTGATGAGCTTGGACGTTGCGGTGCGGCATTTGCGTGTATCGGGACTGATATTATGCCGAGCGAACCAAGAGAGGCTATCGGCGCGATTAAACCGGCGGGCTGGCACACGATTAAGTATGATTTTGTGGATGGCAAATATCTGTACAACCGCTGTCATCTGATTGCATACAAGCTGTCAGGGGAAAATTCTAACAGGCAGAATCTGATAACAGGCACGAGGTATATGAATGTGCAGGGTATGCTGCCCTTTGAAATTCGGGTGCATGATTATGTGATCCGCACAGGCAATCATGTGATGTACAGGGTGACTCCGCTATATGATGGAGACAATCTGCTGGCGTATGGCGTACAGATGGAGGCATTGTCGGTAGAGGATAAGGGCAAGGGTATTTGCTTTAATGTGTTTGTTTATAATGTTCAGCCGGGGGTGGTTATAGATTATGCCACAGGTGACAGCCGATTAGAATAATATTATAAATTACTACTGAGATTTTGCTAAAAAAAGGAGAGATAAATTATGCAGTACAGAGAATTTGGAAAGACAGGATGTAAGGTTTCAGCACTTGGATTTGGCGCAATGCGTCTTCCGGTTATTGAGGAGACGGGCAAGGTTGATGAAGAGACAGCGATTAAGATGATCAGGGACGCCATTGATGCCGGAGTGAATTACGTTGACACAGCTTATGTTTATCATGACGGTGAGAGTGAAGTGATTGTCGGCAAGGCACTTAAGGACGGTTATCGTGAGAAGACCTATGTTGCCACGAAGAACCCTGTTTATTTTGCAGAAGCAAAGGGCGATTTTGAGAAATATCTTGATGAGCAGCTTAAGAGACTTGATATGGAGTACATAGATTTTTATCTTCTTCATGCGCTGGAGAGAGCTACATGGGAGGGTAATGTCCTCAAATATGATATGCTGGAGTCACTAAAGAAGGCAAAGGAAGCCGGAAAGATTAAGCACATTGGCTTTTCATTCCATGATGACCTTGATACCTTTAAGGAGATTGTTGATGCGTTTGACTGGGAGTTCTGCCAGATTCAGTACAATTATATTAATACAGACTATCAGGCGGGCAGAGAGGGCCTTGAGTACGCTGCATCAAAGGGACTTGGCGTAGTTATTATGGAGCCGATGCTTGGCGGAAGACTTGCCGTACCGCCTGTACAGGTTGCAAAGGCACTTCCTGATACAAAGACTCCTGTTGAATGGGCGCTTGATTTCCTTTGGGATCAGCCGGAGGTTGGCGTGGTATTAAGCGGTATGAGCCTTCCGAATCAGGTTGCTGACAATCTTGTTTATGCTGCCAGAAGCTATAAGGGCATGGTTACTGATGAAGAGAAGGAAATCTATCTCAATGCAAAGAAGATTTTTGATACGATGGCGCTTGTGCCTTGTACAAAGTGCAGATATTGTATGCCTTGTCCTATGGGAATTGATATTCCTGCGGTTTACGAAGCATACAACAAGACTGCTTCTGAGGGAATGGACAGAGCAAAAGAGTGTTATGAGAAGATTGAGACAAATGCTTCCGCATGTGTTCAGTGCGGCGGCTGTGAATCACAGTGTCCGCAGCATATTATGTCTACTGAGCTTATGCCGCAGATTGATGAAGTATTTTCAAAATAATATATTTGTGTTCTAAATGAAGCTCACTCGATATATTAATATTCTGATGATTATAGTTTGGATATGATTATGAGACTTCTGGCTGTAAAAGCGCCTGTAGTTAAGGTGTTTAATAAATTGGACGATATTAGTTTATCTGACGAGCTGCTTCATGGAATGATTGTTAAGGTGATTGAGGAAACAGCCGGCTGTAATTATTTAAAGGTGCTTACTGAATATAATTACGCCGGCTGGTGCAATAAGGACTGCTTTTGTGCGGCTGAGAATATTATTTCATATTATTCAGACGCAGACTGCTTAAGGATTCATTCGCTGACAGTGGATGTGATGGACAGGGCAGATATTAAAGGAAAAGTTTTATGTACGCTTGTAAAGGGCAGTATAGTTTATCCTGTCAATGTATTTGAAAATGGGTGGACCAAGGTACTGCTGGCTTCTTCAAGCATAGGCTATATAAGAACATCTTCCATAGTGCCGTATGAAAACATGTGCGGCAAAAAGAATATTCGCAGGGCGATAATTGAAGATGCGCTTATGTATCTTGGAACGCAGTACAGATGGGGCGGCAAGACTCCGTATGGAATTGACTGCTCTGGACTTTGCTCTATGGCTTATCTAAATAATGGCATGATTATTCATAGAGACTCGGGCTGGCAGGATGGTTATGGTATAAAACAAATTCCTGTTAGTGAAGCGATGCCAGGCGATTTGCTGTATTTTAAAGGACATATTGCTCTATACATGGGAAATGATTTGTTTATTCATTCGACTCTCGGCGTTTATGGCGATGGCGTCAGAATAAACAGTCTTAATAAAAGCCACGCATTATACAGAGAAGACCTTTTGGATAAATTAATATGCGCAGGCACGTTGATTTAACTGTAAATTTTACACATAAAATTAATTTGATGATTTAAAAAATAATTGTAGAAAAAGTATTGACAATTCAAACAATACAAAGTATACTATTTAAGCAGTCAGCGATGACTGTTAAGGGATCTTAGCTCAGCTGGGAGAGCATCTGCCTTACAAGCAGAGGGTCATAGGTTCGAGCCCTATAGGTCCCATATGGCGGAGTAGCTCAGTTGGCTAGAGCACACGGTTCATACCCGTGGTGTCAAGAGTTCGAATCTCCTCTCCGCTACTACGAGGCAGACATGTTTTTATGTTCTGTCTCTTTTTTTATGCGCACAGGGGCGAGCTTCATTGGCATAAAAACATAATCATGCTCCAGAGCGTCTTTTTTTCTGCGCACAGGAGCGTGCTTCGCGGGCATAAAAACATAATCATGCTCCAGAGCGTCTTTTTTGTCTGCGCACAGGAGCGTGCTTCGATGGGTGAAAATAGAGCTGCTCATGATGAATTTTACAGATTAGTGTAAAAAACAGCGGTACAGTTATTATTCTGCGCCGCTGTTAATAAATATCGTTATTGAATTATTCTTCTGCTTTATCAAAAAGCTTTTGATACATTTCCTCGCTGAGCACATCAATATATGCCTTGTCCATATTAGGGTAATTGTCACTTAAAACCTTCTCAATAGCTTCAATTCTCTGAAGGAACATAAGCTCATCCGGAACATTCTCTATGTTGTCGTTGCACAGACTGTCAATGCTTTCAGCAGTATAATTGTTTGCAAACCATTCCTTGACATCCTTATCGAACTGCTGCTCGGTGCCGATTTCATCTCTGTATTTCTGCGCATTCTTCCATGAAATAACGCCTATGATTTCAAAGGCAACTGCAATAACCGGCATGACAATTGCAAGCAGAGGATTGTCATCAAAGGTAATCGGAAGCTTAAGTATGCCAAGATATGCCAAGGCTATAATAACTAATACAAGCGTGCCGACTACGATAAATGAAAATGCAGAGGATACGCTGGAGTCGTACTTTTGGGAATTAGTCTGGTATGCGTGTGACTGACCGGTTACTTCAAACACCTCGCTGTCTCTGTCCTCAAGCTCATCCTTTGAAAAAATGTTCTCGCCATCATCCTCGGACTCGTCATTTTCAGCAGCTTCGTATGCACGCTTCTTTTCCTGCGCGAGAAATGAATTGATGTAGGTCATCGCCTTGTCTGCTTCGCTCTCAAACACACTGATATCCACTGAGCCTTCAGCTTCAGAATCAGTGCCTTTTGCTTCAATTTCACTGTACTCTAAATATTTGAGAATCCTTGCAGCAGCGTCTGCCTTTGCAGTGTATATTACAACTTCTTTATCAGGTTCTTTCCAGTCTAAATATTCTTCTGACATATAATTACCTCTCTGTTTAGCAAGATTTATAATAATCATAATATTATGATTGCATTGAATTATTATAAAGTATAAAATTGATTTCGACAACAGTAAATAAAGATTATTATTTTGTTATGGATGAATTTGTTTTGAAATCATGCAGTGTGGAGGATTTAAACGTGAAAATTACGATATTATGCGTTGGCAAGATTAAAGAAAAATTTTATGTGCAGGCGATTGAGGAATATATGAAAAGGCTGAAAAGCTACTGTAAGCCGGAGATTATTGAGGTCGCAGACGAAAAGACGCCGGACAATGCTTCTGAAAAAGAGGAAGCAATTATAAAGGATAAAGAAGGCGAACGAATTTTAGCAAATATCAGGGATTCTGCCTATGTTATTGCGCTTGCGATTGAAGGGGTGATGCCGGACTCTGTGGAGCTTGCAGATAAAATCGATAAGCTTGGAATCAGCGGCGTCAGCCATATCATTTTCATAATCGGCGGCTCGCTCGGACTGTCCGACAGGGTGCTTGACAGGGCTGATTTTAAGCTGAGCTTCTCCAGAATGACATTTCCACACCAGCTTATGAGAGTGATTTTGCTTGAGCAGGTGTACAGAAGCTATCGTATTATTAAAAATGAGCCTTACCACAAATGATCTAGAATGTATTTTTGTGCCACACAGACCATTTATCCACTAATGAAACTTGTCTTCAGATGATTTATACTTTCATCATAAGCAGCGATGCTTTGTTAAGGATTTTTAAAAAATGTTACAAAATCCTGAATTTTGAATGGAGGTTTTGATATGAAGAGAGTTTTAGCGTTATTTCTCAGTGTGGCAATGATGCTTTCAATGATTATGGTATCACCGCCGCAAAAGGCGCAGGCGGCAGGAATGTCGGTTTGTTATACTGCGCATATTCAGACCTATGGCGACTCACAGGGATGGGTATGTGATGGCGCGGTCTGCGGTACAACGGGGCAGGCGAAGCGCCTTGAAGCCTTAAAGGTTAAATTATCAGGCGATGAATACGACGGAGATGTTGTATACAAGACGCACGTTCAAAGTCTTGGGTGGCTGAACTGGTGCAAAAACGGTGCATTTTGCGGCACACAGGGACAGGCAAAGCGCCTTGAAGCGGTGCAGCTTTATCTTACCGGTGAGGTTGCAAAGCATTATGATATTACATATCGCGTACATGTACAAAGCTATGGCTGGTTAAACTGGGTGGCAAACGGCGCGCTTTCAGGCACTACAGGACAGGCAAAGCGTCTGGAGGCAATTCAGATAAAGCTTGTGCCTAAGGACGGCGACAGCCAAAAGCCATCGTCAGGCAATGGTACAATTATTGTTCCGCCGTCAGGCAACGGTACAATAATCGTTCCGCCATCAGGCAATGGTACAATTATTGTTCCGCCGTCAGGCAACGGTAATACGGCAGGTCAGCCATCAGCTAATAATGGGAATACAGCAAATGTACCGTCAAACAGCGGCAGTGTTAATTCACAGAACCCTTACCGCCAAATCCGCCAGCAGGTTGTGGATTTGTGCAATCAGTACAGAGCGCAGAATGGTATTACCAACATGCTTACATTGGATGATACACTGACTAAGGCGGCTGATATAAGGGCAAAGGAGATTGTAACGAATTTCTCACATACGCGTCCGGACGGAACAAGATGCTTTACAGTGCTTGAGCAGTTTGGCTATAAGTACAGGGCAGTTGGCGAAAATATTGCGTCAGGCTATATTAATCCGCAGAAGGTTATGGAAGCTTGGATGAATTCAAGCGGACACAGGGCAAATATCCTTAATTCATCATTTAATAAAATCGGCGTCGGCTATTATGAGACAAAATCTGGCTACAGATACTACTGGGCGCAGATGTTCAGCAACTAACAAGCGGATATTTGGCAATTATAAGCATATGTTTTGTAATCAATAATTAGATATTTTACAATTAATAAGTGGATGTTTGGCAAGTAATAAGTTTATAATCTACAACTAAATAATAAAGAAATGTGCCACAGAGTAATGTGCCTGTAAAGCTGTCGTGATTTATTTCAGACAGGCTTGAACAGGCAATTATTCTGTGGCTTTTTTAATTTCATATCATATTTTCCGCAGCACATCATATATTGCATTAAAGGACAGGTTGGGAGGTGCTTGTAAACGAAGAATGAGGAAATTATTAATTTGTTTCATCGCAGCTTAAGGGAGGTTCTTTTGAGGCTTAACGTTGATTATTCAAGACTTCAGGAAATAAGGCTTAGAAGCGGCCGACCATTTATGGTTAAGATTTCTGATAAGGATTATTTTGTTGAGGAGAATGGAAGGCTTTCGGAAAGTCCTGTTTCATCTCTGATAATTAATGAAGGCATGCTTAAGGAAACTCTGGAATATATGCTCAGGTATTCGAGATATGCGTTTGATGAGGAAATAAGGCAGGGCTACATTACATTAAGCGGCGGGCATCGGGCAGGCATCTGTGGCAGAGTGGTTGCGGAAAAGGGCGTGGTTAAAAGCATTAAAAACATTTCTTCGATAAATATACGAATAGCGCACGAGGTGAAGGGCTGTGCGGATAAGGTGATGCCTTATGTTTACGACAATGAGCGCATTAGAAGTGTTTTGCTAATAGCGCCTCCATGCTGTGGCAAGACGACGCTTTTGAGGGATATGATACGGCAGGTTTCGGACGGTAATGCGTATTGTCACGGAATGAATGCAGCGGTTATTGACGAGCGTTCAGAGCTTGCTGCCTGTTATCAGGGAGTCTGGCAGAATGATGTGGGTGTAAGGACAGATGTGCTTGATGCATGCCCGAAGGCTGTCGGGATGATGATGGCGGTAAGGGCACTTTCACCGGCAGTAATAGCTGTTGATGAAATCGGCGGCGCGGAGGATGCCGAGGCGTTAAGGTACGTTATAAACTGCGGCTGCAGCGTGTTTGCGACAGCTCATGGATATTCTCTCGAAGACATAAAAAGCAAGCCTGTCCTGTCTGAGCTTTTGGCTGACGGAAGCTTCGAACGGTTTGTGATTCTAAAAAAGGGCAGGGAGCATGGTGAGATTTCACTTATATCAGACCGCAGTGGCACGAATCATCTGTACACTGCCGGACAGCGCGGTGAAATATCAGACCGCAGCGGCACGAATCATCTGCACACTGCCGGACAGCGCAGTGAAATATCAGACCGCAGCGGCACGAATCATCTGTTGCAGCCGCACAGGCGGAAGATTGGGGCATAGATATGGTTAAAATAACAGGAATAATAATTATAATAACAGCCTTTTCATTAACAGGCTTTGCTTATGCAGGAAACATTACAGGCAGGATAAATCAGCTGCATGAGCTTAAACGCATTACTATTATGCTAGAGGGAGAGCTCAGATACAGTCATTCTACAATGGAGGAGACCTTAAGGACAATTGCACAAAAGGGCGACTGCTTTTCAGCATTTTTCAATGCAGTGGCGTTAAAGCTTGCTGAAAACATGGGAGAGAGCTTTTCAGAGATATGGAGAGATTGTGTTGACGATTTTTTTAAAAATACAAAATTAACCGATGAGGACGCCGCTGAGTTTAAAATGCTGAGTGACAGCCTTGGGTATCTTGATATGAAGGCGCAATGCGACAGCATTTTATTGTACAGGGAGCGCCTTTCGGCAAAGCTTGAGGAGCTTGACAGTCAGGCGGCCGGAAAGGTGAAAATGTACAGAAGCCTTGGAGTATCCATGGGGATACTTACAGCCGTAATTTTATTATAAGCAATTACATTGGGGGAGAAATGAGTATTAATTTAATTTTTAAGATAGCGGCGGTGGGTATAATTGTGTCCGTTATCTGTCAGGTACTAAAGCACAGCGGCAGGGAGGAGCATGCGTTTCTTACAAGCCTTGCAGGGCTTATTCTGGTGCTGTACTGGCTGGTGCCTTACATATATGACTTGTTTGAATCAATTAAGTCGCTGTTTTCATTGTAGGTGAGGGTATGTTAAAGATAGCTTTGATAGGCATTGTTACGGTGCTTGTGTATATCCAGCTTAAGCAGGCAAAAAGTGAATTCGGTCTTTATTTATCGCTCGCGGCGGGACTGCTGATATTTGTTTATGCATATAAGCAGCTTGAATATATTGTGGAGACCATAAATGAAATACAGACGTTGATAAATATAAATGAAGCTTACATAACAATTTTGATAAAAATGATTGGTATTGCGTATATATCTGAGTTTTCCTCAGCCATCTGTAAGGATGCAGGCTGCAGTATGATAGGAGGACAGATTGAGGTATTTGGCAAGCTTTCGATTCTGGCGGTCAGCATGCCGGTTGTTCTGTCTCTTTTGAAGCTTATTAACGAGTTTTTTAATTAATATGATTATGGACAAGATTACAAAAATAAAAATTGGATTTTTCGTACTGATGTGCTGCATGTGTTTTGCCCCGGAAACGATTGCGGGCAGTGCGGCGTATGAACAGGAGGCGTTTTCAGTTGTCGGCACAGAGAAAGAAATATTGTACGGTTATGCAGATGCATCAGACGAAAATGAAACAGAGAATGATTATGCGGATGAGTTAGAGCAGTTTGATTTCGGAGAGCTGGACAGTGTTATCGGAGAGAATGACAACGCAGAAAACACAGCCTTTTCGTCAATTGTGAAGCTTCTGATACAGGGGCGCTTTAAAGAGGTCCTTTCGCGGATGGGAGACACAATTAAAGATACCTTTGCGGGAGAAGTAAACGTTAATAAAAATATAATCTGGCAGGTAATTGTTATTGCGGCGGTGAGTGCAATATTTACTAATTTTGCTGAAGCCTTTGACAGCGGACAGGTTGGCGAAACAGGATTTTTTATATCGTATCTGATGATGTCAACGCTTTTAATTACGTCATTTATGACGGTGAGCGCACTTGTTGAAGACACAATAAGATTAATGCTTAAATTTGTAATGGCACTTATACCATCATTTTATTTTGCGGTAATGTTTACGGGAAAAGAACTGTCATCTGTAGCGTTTTATGAATTGACAGTGGCTGCCTCAGGAGTGACAGAATGGCTTTTCTTAAAGCTTTTGCTGCCTTTTTCAAAGGTGTATATTGCTTTTATAATTGCTAATAATATAACTAAGGAGAGCCTGCTGGACAAATTCAGCGAGCTTATGATAAAGGCGATACAATGGTGCTCAAAATCGCTGTTTGGCATTGTTATAGGAGTAAGTGTGATTCAGAACTTGATTCTTCCTTATGCTGATGCAGTCAAGACAAGCGCGATTACAAAGACCTTGTCGGCGCTGCCGGGTGTGGGCGGTGCTGTTGATTCGGCGTCGGGACTGGTATTTGCGACAGCGAACCTGATAAAGAATGGTATCGGAACAGCGGCGCTTGTGGTTATAGCGTCAATGTGCCTGCTGCCGGTTGTTAAAATATCGGCAATTTATCTGATAATGCTGTTTACCGCGGCGGTGGTTGAACCTGTGTCTGACAAGCGTATTGCTGAAATGATAAGCCGGTTTGCGGCGGGGATTAAAGCAATGCTTATGATGATTTTTTATTCCGCGGCGCTTTTTATGATAATAATCGCCATGGTCTGTGCTGCCACAGTACCGGATACATAATTTGAAAGCACCTGTGCTGCCACAGTGCCGGATACATAATTTGAAAGCATCTGCGCAGTTACAGTGCGGATACACAGTTTAAAAACATCTGCGCTTAAAGTGACGGATATGTAATTATAAAATGCTTGCGCCACAGCAGTTACATCATTTGAAAGGCTTTGCGCAGATATACAACATTAAAAGGGTAAGATTAACTATGAGCGAAATAAAAGACTGGGCAATAGGAATAATAGGCTTCATTTTAATAATGTCGATAGTCAGCCATCTTGTAAATGGCAGAAAGTTTTTTAAATATATACGTTTTTTTATGGGGCTGATACTGGTCCTTATCGTGATTAAGCCTGTGAGCAGCTTTTTTGACCTTGATAAAAAGCTTGAGGATTTTTTGAATTCTTACGGAATAGAGCTTTCAATAAATGATTTGCAGTCAAAGCTTGAGCTTAGCCTGGATGAATTCAAGGATAATTATATTGAGTCATATAAGGAGGCTATCAGGGATAAAATATCAGACATAGTAAAAAACGATGGCTATGACGCCGTGAAAATTGACGCTGACGTTAATGAAGATAACGCTTCTGAGGATTATGGAAGGATAGAAGGTCTAAAAATTTATCTTAAGGCTATGGCAGACAGTGCGTCAATAAAGGTCGATAAAATAAAGATAGGAGAGGCTGTTGATGCGGTTTCGCAGTTAGGTGCGCGCCTGTACAACGAAATTAAGGATAAAATAAAAAATGAATTTAAACTTAATGATGAAGAGGTGGATATTTATATAGAAAATTAAAAAGTGATTTTAATGTATGGAGGGTAAAATGAAGCTTAAGGGATTACCTGACCTAAAGAAATGGCTGCTTTCAGGCCCTGAAAAATGGATTATACTGATTGGCGTCGGAGTTTTACTGATTATTATCGCAATACCGACAGATAAAAAAAGCGAGGAGAAAAAACCGCTTACAAATTCACAAACGGAAGCCGCAGACAAAATTACATATGAGGCAGACATGGAGAAAAAGCTTCAGGAAATTCTCTCAAAGGTTGAAGGGGCAGGAAATGTAAATGTAATGATTACATGGGATGAAAGCGAGGAAATTGTTCTGCAGACAGAAAGCAGTCATGAGGCTTCGCTTACGGAGGAAACCGACAGTGACGGAGGCACAAGGAGTATTAAAAGCAATAAATATTCAAATTCAACATTGCTTTCGGGAGGAAGTACATCGGGTGAGCCTTATGTGATAAAGCAGAAGTATCCGAAGGTTCTGGGCGTGGTTGTTTTGGCGCAGGGCGCAGGGAGCGCGAATATACAGTCGCAAATAAGTGAGGCGGTACAGGCATTATTTGATATTCCGGCTCATAAAATTAAAGTATTAAAGGCTAGTTAATAAATAAAAAGGAGAAGAAAAGTTGAAGAAAATTTTTAAGAAAAACCAGATTGTACTTACACTTCTTGCAGTCATGATAGTTGTTGCGGGCTATCTGAATTATGCCGGAAAGGCTGACAAGGATTCAATTGCAAATGCGAACGCAGACATTGCTAAAGACAGCGAGCTGCTTGATATTTCAGAGGCAGATATTCTTGCCGAGAATGAGCTTTATGCTTCCGCAGGAATTGAAAAGGATGCAGTTGAAAATGCGCCGGAGGCTGGAAAGGATGCAGTTGAAAATGCGCCGGAGGATAAGAATGATAATGCACAGCTTGACGCAGGAGAGGCGCAGGCAGACGATGGAATTATTCCTGATGCCCCGGCTGACACAGGTGAAATCAAGGATATTTATACTGCAGCCGAGGAGCCGGACAGTATAAACATAGATTCTGTGCCGGGAGAGGCGATACTTACAAACGGTATGAATATTGTGGATTATGTGTCAGGCGTGCAGCTTGAAAGAGAACAGACAAGGGCGCGCAATAAAGAAACATTAAATGAACTTATTAATAATGAGAGTCTTTCGGAAGAGCAGAGGCAGTCGGCGGTAAACAGCATGCTAAGGCTTACGGAGCTTGCCCAAAAGGAGACAACGACAGAGTCGCTGCTTGGCGCAAAGGGCTTTGAAAACTCTATTGTGTGTATTTGCGATGACTATGTGGATGTAATTGTGGGACGCAAAGCAGTTACAGAGGCTGAAAAGGTACAGATTGAGGATATTGTAAAAAGGCAGACAGGATTTGATTTGTCCGATATTGTTATAACCATGTTTGATATTGAAGAATAAAAATCATTTACAAAACGGAGATATTATTTTATAATAGTCTAAAGAATAATTTGCAGCTTATGCTGTACACAGTAGGAGGTAATTTATCATGGCGAAAGAAGCACAAAGCCGCTCTGCCTACTCTATAAAAGAAGAGAAGCCGGGTATTGGCATGGTTCAGATTGCAGATGATGTTGTTGCTGCCATTGCCGGAATTGCTGCCAAGGAGGTTGAAGGTGTATATTCTATAGCATCAGGCAACATCCAGAATGAAATTGCAAGATTCAGAGGCAGAAATTCATCAAAGGGTGTTTCGGTAGAGCTTTTAGATACAAATGTATCAGTTGCGCTTTCACTTATAATGGATTATGGATACAGTATACCACAGGTAACAAGCCAGGTTCAGGATAAAGTTAAGACCGCAATTGAGAATATGACAGGTTTATCGGTAATTGATGTTAATATTAAGGTTACGGGAGTGAATATTGACAAGTCAAGATAGTTTTTTTACAAGTAAAGAGGGTGAATATTTATCACCCTCTTTTTGCACTTGCCACATAGACTTACGAAGCTTAGGATGACGTTTTATACAGTCTGTTACAGCATTACCGGTTTGCATTTTATGCGTTAAATCAGCGGAGGATTATACGATGACAAGAAGAGAACTCAGAGAGCATGTTTTTCTTATGCTTTTTCGCAGAGACTTTTACAATGACATTGAAGAATTAAAAAGCCAGGCAGAATTATATCTTGAGGATTCACCGACATATCTTGATGATTTGAATGATATTGAGAAGGAAGACGGATATTTTAAAAATTCATTCATTTCCATGGATGACAAGGAAAAGGAATACCTCATGAATAAGGTCAGTGCCATTTTTGAAAAGGCAGATTTGCTTGACGAAAAGATAAATAAGGTTGCAAAGGGCTGGAAGACCAGACGTATGTCAAAGGTTGACCTTACAATCATCAGACTTGCACTTTACGAGATGCTTTATGACGAGGATGTACCTGAGAAGGTAGCCATCAATGAGGGCGTTGAGCTTGCCAAGAAGTTTGGTGGCGATGATTCACCGTCATTTGTAAATGGTATTCTAGCAAAACTGATTAATAGAGAAGAGTAAGCAGGTGGGTATATGGCTGTGAGCGTATATTCGGTATCTCAGATAAGCGGATATATAAAAAATATGTTTGTTACTGATTATTTGCTAAACCAGGTCTGTGTAAAGGGCGAGATATCGAACTGCAAGTATCACTATTCCGGACATATTTATTTTACCCTTAAGGACGAGGGCGCATCGCTTTCCTGCGTTATGTTTTCAGCAAGCAGAAAAGGGCTTGGCTTTAAGCTTGAGGAGGGCATGCAGGTTAAAGTGACCGGGCAGATTTCTACCTATGAGAAGGGAAGCTCATACGAGCTTTTTGCAAGGCTAATTGAGCAGGACGGCAGAGGCGACCTGTATATGCAGTATGAGCTGCTAAAAAAAGAGCTTGAGGAAAGAGGCCTTTTTGCTGATGAGTATAAGCAGCCGATTCCAAAATATATCACAAGACTCGGCGTGGTTACTGCCTCCACGGGTGCTGCGATTCACGATATTATCAATATTTCGTCAAGAAGGAATCCTTACGTGCAGGTGTATCTTTACCCGGCGCAGGTTCAGGGCGAGGGTGCTGCCGCAACCATTGTTAAAGGCATTGAGACTCTGGATGCTATGGGTCTTGACTGTATTATTGTCGGACGCGGCGGCGGAAGCATAGAGGATTTATGGGCATTTAACGAAGAGATTGTTGCTCAGGCAGTATTTGACTGCGGCACGCCCGTTATTTCGGCAGTTGGTCATGAGACAGACTTTACAATTGTTGATTTTGTGGCTGATTTAAGAGCGCCGACACCTTCGGCGGCGGCAGAACTGGCAGTATTTGATTATAAAGAATTCATTGACAAGTGTGAAAGCTACAGGCGCAGGATGTCGCGCGTTATGGAGAGAGAGCTTTCGGATTTTAAGAACAGAATTTCTTTATATAAGCTGATGCTTGAAAAGGGTAATCCATCAAACAGATTAATTGAGCAGAAGAGAAGACTCATTGATTTGAACAATCGTATTGACAATATTATGATGGACAGGCTTGGGGCTGCTAAGCATCGTCTTGCGGTGCTTAGTGAACGATTAAACGGTAATTCGCCTTTAACCAAAATCAGCTCGGGGTATGCTTTTGTTACGCTTCAAAACGGGGAGCGCCTTAAGTCGGTTGCCCAGGTGTCTGCGGGGGACAGAATCAATATAAGTCTTGCAGACGGACAGATTACTGCCGTTGCCGCAGAGTGCAGGAAATCATCAGTATATAAGGCTTGATTTTGGTTCGGGATTGTGATTGGAGAGTATTATGAATAAGGATATGTTAATTAGTGAATATATCAATGAAGATGATTCGATAGATGAAGTGTTTGATAAGCTTGAGGCGCTCGTTTCCGAGCTTGAGGGCAATGAACATTCGCTTGAGGATACATTTGCGCTTTACGAAACAGGCGTTAAGCTTATAGAGAGCTGCGGACTTAAGATTGATAAGGTTGAAAAGAAAATAAAAGTGATAAATGACAGAGGAGAGGAAAATGGACTTTAAAGCTGAGTTAAAGAACAGAACAGAGTACATTGAACATATTTTAGACAAATATCTTCCTGAGACAGGCGGTTTCCAGAATACATGCTTTGAAGCAGTAAGATACAGCGTTTTAAATGGCGGCAAGAGATTAAGGCCAATGCTCATGAGTGAGGTTTATAAATTCTTTGGCGGAGAAGGCGAGGCAATAGAGCCTTTTATGGCGGCGATAGAGTTTATGCATTCGTCCTCGCTAGTGCATGACGACCTTCCGGCTATGGACAATGATGAATACAGAAGAGGCAGGAAGACTACATGGGTGGTTTATAATGACGATATGGCAATTCTTGCAGGAGACGCCCTTATGATTATGACCTTTGAGGCTGCGTCTAAGGCATTTGCTCTTACAGACAGGACAGACCTTGTCGGAAGAGCAATAGGTGTACTGGGTAATAAATCAGGCGTTTACGGTATGGTAGGCGGACAGTCTGTGGATGTCGAGCTTACGGACAAGCCTATACCGAAGGATACACTTGATTTTATTTACAGACTAAAGACAGGAGCACTGCTGGAGGCATCAATGATGATTGGCGCGATTATGGCGGGGGCTTCAGATGAAGAAATTGCAATTATGGAGAGAATCGCATCAGATGTCGGACTTGCATTCCAGATACAGGATGATATTCTGGATGTAACAAGCACAAAGGAGGTGCTTGGCAAGCCTGTTTTAAGTGATGATAAGAACAATAAGACAACATATGTAACACTTGAGGGTATTGAAAAGGCAAAGGATATGGTAAAGCTTTATTCGGAAAGAGCTATTGAGAGCCTTGATAAGCTGCCATATAAGAATGAATTTTTAAGAGACCTGATTATCGGTCTTATAACAAGAGATAAATAATCTTGTGTATCGGAGGAATATATGTTGCTTGAAAACATTAAAAGTACAGGTGATATAAAGAAGCTGTCGTTAGATCAGCTTGATAAGCTTGCGGACGAATTAAGAGAGTTTATTATAGAAAAGACAAGCGAACACGGAGGACATTTAGCTTCAAATCTTGGCGTTGTGGAGCTTACAATTGCGCTGCATTATGTGCTTGACCTTCCGGAGGATAAGATTGTCTGGGATGTAGGACATCAGTCTTATGCACATAAGATACTTACCGGAAGAATGAACGATTTTGATACCTTAAGGCAGTATAAAGGCTTGTCAGGCTTTCCAAAGACACGCGAGAGCAAGTGTGATGCGTTTAATACAGGTCACAGCTCGACTTCAATATCGGCGGGAATAGGTCTTGTAGAAGCTGCACGTCTTTTAGGCAGGAAGTCAACGGTAGTATCGGTTATCGGCGACGGGGCGCTCTCCGGAGGCATGGCATACGAGGCGCTGAATAATGCTTCAAAGCTTGACAGGAATTTTATCATTATTTTAAATGACAATAATATGTCTATTTCGGAAAGCACTGGCGGACTTTCAAAATATCTCACAGACATACGTACCGCACCTAAGTATAACGACCTTAAAAGCGAGGTCACAAAGTCATTGAAGAAGCTCCCGGTGGTCGGAGATTCAATCAAGGAGAGCATTTCACGTACAAAGATGGGTATAAAGCAGCTTGTTGTTCCTGGTATGTTTTTTGAGAATCTTGATATAACCTATGTTGGTCCGTATGACGGACACAATATACAAAAGCTTATCAAGGTACTTTCGGAGGTTAAGAAGTTTAATAAACCGATAGTCGTCCATATCCACACGAAAAAGGGCTGTGGTTATGAGCCGGCAGAGAAATATCCGACAAGATTTCATGGGATTGAGCCATTTGATATTAAAACCGGCATCCCTATAAAGAAAAAGGAATTTATTTCGTGGACAGACGCTTTTTCGCATACGATATTAAATCTGGCAGAGGCGGATAAAAGAATTGTTGCTATTACTGCAGCCATGCCGGAGGGCACAGGCCTTAAAAAGTTTGCGACAACATATCCTGACAGGTTTTTTGATGTAGGTATTGCCGAGGAGCATGCAGTAACCTTTGCCGCAGGTATGGCGCAGGGCGGTCTTAAGCCGGTTGTTGCAATATATTCATCATTTTTCCAGAGAGCATATGACCAGATTGTACATGATGTCTGTCTTCAGAATCTTCCAGTCGTATTTGCTGTTGACAGAGCGGGAATTGTCGGCAGGGACGGAGAGACACATCAGGGTATATTTGACCTGACCTTTTTCGGAACGCTCCCAAACATGACGGTTATGGCTCCTAAGAACAAATATGAGCTTCGTAATATGCTTAAATATGCTTTTAGATTAAATTCGCCGGTTGCAATAAGGTACCCGAGAGGAACGGCATATTCAGGGCTTAAGGAGTATGATTCACCGATTGAATACGGAAAGAGCGAGATTATATGTGAGGGCAGGGATATTGCAATTATTGCCGTAGGCAATATGATTGAGACTGCTCTTGAGGTAAGGGAGCAGCTTCGTGAGAATGGATTTGAAGCGACACTTGTTAATGCACGCTTTGTTAAGCCTTTTGATACACAGATGCTTGACAGGCTTTCGCTGAACCATCATATATTCGTTACTATAGAGGAAAACATTCTGGCGGGAGGCTTTGGAGAGAGAGTCACCGAATATGTTTCACAGAAGCATCTGGGTGTTAATATGATGAATTTTGCAATAGAAGATACATTTGTCGAGCATGGAGATGTTAATTCGCTCAGAAGGATGCTTGGACTGGATGCGCCTTCTATAACTCAGAGAATACTTTCGGAATGTGCAAGGCTTGATGAGGATATGGACAATCCTTTTTAAATAATTATTTTTTATGAAAAGATTTTTACTGCTGTCTGTGCTGTCAGCATGGTGGCAGAACGGAGATTATAATGAAAGAACGACTTGATATACTTCTTGTAAAGAAGGGACTTGCTGCATCACGCGAAAAAGCAAAGGCCATGATTATGTCAGGCAATATATTTGTAAACGGACAGCGTGAGGATAAGGCCGGAACGACATTTGATGAGGCTGTTATCATTGAAGTCAAGGGAAACACCTTAAAATATGTGAGCCGCGGCGGACTTAAGCTTGAAAAGGCTGTAGACTGCTTCGGCGTAAAGCTGGATGGCAGAATTTGCATGGATGTAGGCTCTTCTACAGGCGGGTTTACAGACTGTATGCTGCAAAATGGCGCAGTAAAGGTATATGCGGTTGATGTCGGACACGGGCAGCTTGACTGGAAGTTAAGACAGGATGAAAGAGTTGTATGCATGGAGCGGACGAATATCCGCTATGTGACGCCTGAAGATATTGAGGATTCAATAGAATTTTCTTCAATAGATGTATCATTTATATCGCTGACAAAGGTTCTGCTGCCGGTTAGGGAGCTGCTTACGCCGGACGGTGAGGTTGTATGTCTTATAAAGCCTCAGTTTGAGGCAGGCCGCGAAAAGGTTGGTAAAAAGGGCGTTGTAAGAGATAAAGCAGTTCATTTCGAGGTTATAAATAAAATAATTGAATATGCAAAATCTATAGGATTTGGTATACTTAATTTAGATTTTTCACCTGTCAAGGGACCTGAGGGTAATATAGAATATCTTATATATCTTAAGAAAAATTGTTCAGACGATTTACCAGAGGGAATAGATCCGCAGGTGATTGTTGATAAAGCACATGAATGTTTAGATTAAAGGATATGTGATAATATGAACAAATTATACATTATTGTTAATATGGACAAGGACCCAAAGCTTGCCGTTACGGACAGGATTATTGAATATCTGGACAGAAAAGGAATTGATTATTTCATTAAAAAGACATATCCTTATTCTGAAGATGTCAATTTAAGGAGCGTGACAAAAGACGAGATTCCCAAGGATACTGATTTTATTATTATTCTTGGTGGTGATGGTTCATTCCTCCACTCGGCAGTTGCGCTTGCCGAATTAAATATTCCTGTTGCAGGACTGAATCTTGGGACGCTCGGATACCTTTCGCAGTTTAACACAGACAGATTCGAACAGGAATTTGACGAGATGCTTTCCGGTGCGTATTTTATTGAAGAACGCATTATGATTGCAGGCGAGCTAGTAAGAGAGGGCAGGATTATAAAGCAGGATATAAGCCTGAATGACGTTGTTGTAAGAAGATGCGACGGCCTGAGCGCTATCAAGCTTAATATAAGCCTGAATGGCTCTAAGATGAGAAGCAGCATGAGCGATGGTCTTATTGTTGCAACGCCTACAGGCTCTACGGCATATAATCTTTCAGTCGGAGGTGCAGTAATTGAGCCGGGGGCAAGAGTCATGGCAATAACGCCCATAGCGCCGCATTCGCTTTCTGAAAGGAGCGTTATTGTTGCTGATGATTCAGATATTGAGATTGAACTTGCTTCAATACCGAGAAATGAAGCGGCAGACATACTTATTGGATTTGACAGCAAGTTCATGACGCAGATGAAGCCGGGAGATGTTTTAAAACTCAGAAAAGCAGATAACAGCATTAAATTAATACGACTCAATGAGTATAATTTTTTTGATGTTTTGCATAGTAAAATGAACGCAGATTAAAAATACACATAAAAAAGGGCCGCCTTTAAGGCTGGGGAATGGAGGAAATATGAAAATTGAACGACACAGTAAAATTGTAGAACTTATTGGCAAGCATGATATTGAGACACAGGATGAGCTCGCTAAGCTTTTAAATAAATGCGGTTTCAATGTTACACAGGCTACAGTGTCAAGGGATATCAGAGAGTTGAAGCTATACAAAATTTCAACCTCAGACGGAAAGCAGAAGTATGCCGTTTTAGAGAACAGCGAAAACAATCTAAGCGAGAAATATATAAGAGTGCTTAAGGATTGTTTTGTTTCCATTGATATGGCGCAGAATATTCTTGTGATTAAAACAGTTCCCGGTATGGCAATGGCAGTTGCTGCGGCACTTGATGCAATATCATTTCAGGAAATCGTCGGAAGCATTGCGGGTGACGATACCATTATGTGTGCCGTAAGGACAGTGGACGATACCATTCTTGTTATGGAGAAGATAAGGAAACTGGTAATCTCTAAGGAGTAGGAGGGATTAATATGCTGCTGAGCATACATGTGAAGAATTTTGCATTGATTAATGATGCAAATATTACATTAGGAGAAGGACTCAACATTTTAACCGGCGAAACCGGCGCAGGAAAGTCAATATTAATTGATGCGGTAAATGTTGCACTCGGTGCAAAAAATGTTAAGTCTGCTATTAGAAGCGGTGAGGAAAGCGCACTTGTTGAGCTGGTTTTTGCAGAGGATAACGGCGAACGCCTTGATTTACTTGAAGAGATGGACATTTATCCGGAGGAAGGCACGATAATAGTTTCTAAAAGAATATACAATGGACGCAGTATCTGCAAGATAAACGACGAGACAGTAACCGCATCTAAGATTCGCATTGCAACATCACTCCTAATCGATATTCACGGGCAGCATGAACACCAGTCATTATTGAACAAATCAAAGCATCTGGAGATTCTTGATGAATACTGCAGGGAAAGCTTCGGAGATATTAAGGACAATCTCGAAAAAGCCTATAAGGAATATTCGAGGCTTGGTGATGAGCTCGACAGCTTTGAGATTGATGAAGAAGAACGCATCAGGGAGATGGATTTCCTGCGTTATGAGATTAATGAAATTGTTAATGCAGGCTTAAAGGATGGCGAGGAAGAAGAGCTTACCAATGAATTCAGAAGAATGTCCAATGGCAGAAGCATTATTGAAGCGTTAAATGAAGCAGTAAAGCTCATAGGTTATGACACCTATGACGGTGCAGGCGAGCACATTTCAAAGGCGGTGAGGTTCGTTAAGGACGCTTCATCACTTGATGAAGAGCTTAATGAAATATCAGACCAGCTTGAATCCGCAGACGATATTATTTCGGGTATATGCCGCGATATAAATACATATATGGACTCTTTCGTATATGATGAAAAGGCGCTTCTTGAAATTGAAAAAAGGCTTGATATTATACACGGACTGCAGGCAAAGTATGGTGCAACCTATGAAAAAATTACTGAGGGATTAAGCGACAGACAGGACCGCCTTGAGATGCTTGAGCAGTTTGAGGAAAGGAAAGCGGCAATTGAGGATGCTTATGTTGAGGCAGAAAGCAAGGTTATCGGCTATGCCTCACAGATTTCAGCAATAAGAAAAAGAGAGGCGGCTGTGCTTACAAGGCTTATTAAAAACACCTTAAAGGACCTGAATTTCCTTGACGTCCGGTTTGATATTGACTTTTCAAAGAAGGACGGAGTCGGAAAAAACGGTTATGATGAGGTTGAATTTCTTATTTCGACTAATCCAGGAGAGGAGCTTAAGCCTTTGGCGCAGGTTGCTTCCGGCGGAGAATTGTCGCGTATAATGTTAGCTATAAAAACCGTACTTGCCGACAGTGATGATATTGAGACGCTTATATTTGATGAGATCGATACAGGCATAAGCGGCAGAACTGCGCAGAAGGTTGCTGAAAAGCTCGGACTTATCGCTGCAAAGCATCAGGTAATATGCATAACGCATCTTCCGCAGATTGCGGCGATGGCAGACACACATTTCAGAATTTTAAAGACAGTTGAAAACGGAAAGACTGTTACGAAGGTAGAAAAGCTTAACGATGTACAGCAGACGGAGGAGCTTGCAAGACTTTTAGGAGGTGCAGCCATAACAGGAGCAGTCATGGAAAATGCTCGCGAGATGAAGAAGCTCGTAAAAGAATATAAAAAACAAATATAATTAAAACAATACATCAAGAAAAGAATTTACTGTTTGTTTTAAAGTTAATAAATCAAATCCGATAGGTTTAATTTTCTAGTGTGATTTTCGTACATTACCGCATACTAAGGGTAAAAGTATTTAAGGAGGAATGTATGAAATCCAGAAAAAACTATCGGATTTTTTTAATATGCTGGCTTATTATAGCTGTATTAATGTTTGTTTTTTATTTTTATTATCTAATTAACAAAAACATACCACAGATTATTTATCTGACAAAAGGCGAAAAATACAGGCTTAATATTGAAATGCCTGTATCGGCGGATATAAACAGTGAAGATATTGAAGCATCATATAATATTGCGCCTAAGGCTGCAAATAATATTGAAATCAAAACATATGGCAGTAAGTTTTCCGGAGAGGATATTGTTGTTTCAGGGGAAAATGTAGGAACAGGAAGAATCAATCTTAAGCTTTTTGGAATATTTGCACTTACCGATGTTGAGGTCAGGGTTACTGAGAAGCTTGATGTTTACCCCGGGGGGCAGCCGATAGGAATATATCTGGATACTGACGGAATCATGATTATAGGGTCAGGTGAAATAATTCTTTCTGACGGTTCAAAGGCTGAGCCTGCATATGGAATAGTAAATGCGGGCGATTATATATTAGCAGTAAATGGCGACAGTATAAGCTCAAAAGAGGAATTAACACAGTATATTGCGCAATCAGAAGGACGAGAGGTTGTTTTAACGTTGAGAAGAAAAGAATCTATTATTAATGTTAAAGTAAAACCATTGAGGTGTAATGACGGATGTTATCGAACAGGAATCTGGGTTCGTGACAACACACAAGGCATTGGAACACTAACATTTGTTTTAGAGGATAGCAGGTTTGCGGCATTAGGACACGGAATCAGTGACGTTGATACATCACAGCTTATAGAGGTTGATAAGGGAGCGCTTTATGATGCATGTATATTTGAAATTATTAAAGGAGAAAATGGTAAGCCGGGCTCTCTCGTAGGAAGTATTGACTATAGCGAAAAGACATTTGAAGGCTATATTCTTGCAAATACAAACGAAGGCGTTTTTGGTAGTATAAAAGATGTTTCGGCATTTATAAAGGATAAAAAAACATTGCCTGTAGGATACAGTCAAAACGTAAACAAGGGAAAAGCATATATTGTATGTTGTATAGATGGATACATGAAAAAATTCGAGATAGATATAGAAAAAATAGATTTTAATTCAAAATCAAATAAAAATATGGTTATACGAGTTGTCGATAATGAGCTGTTAAATACAACCGGAGGAATTATCCAGGGAATGAGCGGCTCACCTATAATACAAGATGGAAAAATGATAGGTGCGGTAACCCATGTTATGGTAAATGATCCTTCCAGAGGATATGGTATATTTATAGAAAAAATGCTGGAATCGTGCGAGTAAAATCATCTGTTAAAGTTTAGTAGATTCATTGCAGGTACTTCAAGGAAGTCTGCAATATTAAGTAAAGTATCTAGTGAAATTGATGTGTGTATGTTTGGTGCTTCAATATTGCTTAAATGCGTTCGGCTTATATTAACAGCTTCTGCCAGCTGAAGCTGGGTTATGCCCTTAAGCTTCCTGTAATATGCAATGTTTAAACCAATAATTTTGTATTCTTGTGTTCTTTTTAAGTTCATTGTCTTCACCCCATCTTTATTTTATAAAGATTATTGACACTAATAAACAATATAAAACTTTGCTTTTGCAATATTGGGTATTGCAAAAGCAAAGTTTTTGTGCTATTATTTAAAATAATTAAAAATTCTAATGGAGGAATGACCATGAAAAAAAGATTTTTAGCATTATTATTAACAGTTGTAACTGTTTTAGCATTTTCAATTAATGCTTTTGCAGCTACAGGAGTTAGTGCCGGAGAGCAGTCTTTACTGGATTTCGGTAAATCTAAGGCTGAAAAATATGATGTTGCCGATACTAAGTTGTTCAAAGCTTATTATGATGAGGTTTCAAGATATTTAGCAGCTAATAAAACTGATTTAAGTGATGATGCTGTAAAGAAGCTTCTTGACCTTGCAAATGTTGAGGCTGGTAAGATTGAAAAGGTTCTTGCTGAATACAACACAACATCTCTTACAGTGCTTCACAAGCAGCACCCACAGGTATGGGAAGACTTATGGAATGAAGTAAGAAACGATATCACACCGGAAGTTTTACAGTTTGGTGTTATTGTATCTGCTGATGTTAAAGAACATTTATTTACATTGTCTGATAAGGATGGAAATCCTATTTCAGGTGGCGACGACCCTATTCATTGGACAGGTGAGACATCATCAAGAGTACCTGTAGCTGCTACAGTTTCTGTATTGGCAGCAGCTGTTGCTGGATGCTTATTTGTTGCATATAAGAAGAAAATAATCGGCTCGAAGGAAGCATAATTTACATGAGGGGTAGAATGAGAACCGTCAAAAAAGTAATGGCATATATTTTTATGCCATTACTTTTTCTGGCGTTAGATGTTTCTGTTTCATACATATTATTTCAGCCCCTTATAGAAGATGTAAAGGGCTACGCTAATCTGCTTTTACTTGATGATGTACCTGATTTTGCTCAAAATAATGACGAGATTGAAAAGGACAGGCTGATAGAAGAGTTCAGAGACAGCAGAAACAAGTATGTTGCTGAGGATGATAATAATACTGAAAATAATGTCGAGGATGAAACCATAGAAGCAGAGGAGAAACAGATATATATTCCACTTTCTCTTATAGAATGGCCAAACTATGGCGATCCGTATGCATGGATAAAATGTGAAAGACTTGGAATAGACTCTGTTTTGTATTATGGAGATGGATATGAACTGCTTAGAAAGGGCGTAGGACAGTATATTGGAAGCTATATTCCGGGATACGGACGGCCTTTGATGATTAGCGCCCATAACACAAAACAGTTTGAACCGTTACAGTATATTGAAATAGGTGACGTTATTGAAATTACAACCGGGTATGGAGATTTCAAGTATCAGGTGGATGATATCCAGATACTGCTTGCTACAGATATAAATGCTTACGATATGCAGAAAGAGGAAGAGCAGCTTATAATGTACACCTGTTATCCGTTCGAAAGGTTATCTACAAGGCACAAATACAGATATTTCGTATACTGCAGTAAAATTTCAGGACCGATATTGGAGCAATGATATGAAGAAAGTGAAAAATGAAAAAACAATTAAAATAATAAGTTTTATCCTTGCAATTGTTGTTTCTGTCGGTTTTACGATTCTTTCGTATGTTTTCTGTATTTATTTGAGCCTTTTTCAGGCTAATTCAATAAAAAACAGCTTGTATGAAACGGATTATTATACGCATGCTTATGAACAGTTTTGTGAGGATGTAACGGATATTCTTATACCGATAGGAATTTCGTCGGATGAATTGGATAATATTGCTCATGAAGCAGATATGAAAACAGAAATCAATAAGTATGTTGAAGATTTTTACAATGGGACAGATACAGATAAAGTCAGAGATGCCGTAAAAGATGCTTTAGAGAAATATTATAAAAAAGAAGGTATTGAAGAAGATCGACATACAGCAAGTCTTACAAAAGAACTTCAAAAATATATTTCTGAGTCATATACTGAGAACGTCAGAAACAAATGGTTTAAATATTTAAAGAGAGCAAAAAACAGTCTTAGAAATAATATATTGACCACATATCTGCCTATAACTGTTCTGACAGTTATAAGTATTACAGCTCTTTTCTTAGTTCAGAAATGGAGACATCGTGCTTACAGATACCTTATATACGCGAGTACTGTTGCAGTAATACTGACTGCCGCCGGTCCAATTGCATTATATAAGAGTCAACTATACAAAAGATTGTCTATACAACCAAAGTATTTCTACGATTTTGCAATGTATCACATTGAAAGTGCTATTAAAAATATGTTTGTTGTTTCATTAATGTGGGTATTTGCAATATTCATTTTTGCGATTTTAATAAAGTATAAAAAGAAGAAGCTACATAATCTAAACATTATATAAGACAAAAAGTTCACTCATAAAGCCTGCATATTACTGATGATTTGTTCAGATATAATATGCAGGTTTTATGATTTAAGATATAGACAAAAAATGATTTTGCATATATAGTATAAGATGTGTTTAAGATTTTCGCTATGTGAGGTAATAAAAATGAAGAAATTGAATGGTACAGTTATTGTAACCTACAGATGTAATGCCAGATGTACAATGTGTAACAGATACAAAGCGCCTTCAAAGCCTGAGGAGGAGATTACACTTGAGACTATAAAGAAGCTTCCTCCTATGTACTTTACGAACATTACGGGTGGTGAGCCGTTTATACGTACAGATTTAAAGGATATTGTACGTGAATTATATAAGAAGAGTGACAGAATTGTTATTTCTACAAATGGTTTCTTTACAGACAGAATAGTTGACCTTTGCAAAGAGTTTCCTAACATCGGTATTCGTATATCCATAGAGGGCCTTGAGGAGACAAACAATGCAATCCGCGGACTGGATGACGGCTTCAACAGAGGTTATACTACATTGAAGAAGCTTGTAGATATGGGCATGAAGGATGTAGGCTTCGGAATGACTGTACAGGATGCGAATGCAAAAGACCTCGTATCTTTGTATAAGCTTTCTGATGAGATGAATATGGAGTTTGCTACAGCATCATTACATAACAGCTTTTATTTTGTAGAGGCTAAGAATATTATTAAAGATCGTCTTATGGTAGGACAGCAGTTTGAAGACCTTGTTAATGAACTTCTTAAGTCTAAGAGCCCTAAGAAGTGGTTCAGAGCTTACTTTAACCATGGTCTTATCAATTATATATTTGGACAGAAGAGACTTCTTCCTTGTGATATGGCATTTGATACCTTCTTTATCGACCCATATGGCGATGTTATGCCTTGTAACGGTACAAAGGATAAGGAGGTTATGGGCAACCTAAACGAGTGTGATACCTGGGAGGAGCTCTGGGAGAGCGCACAGGCAGAGGATGTGCGTAAAAAGGTTCGCTGCTGTGACCGTCAGTGCTGGATGATTGGCTCAGTATCACCTGCAATGCATAAGTATATCTGGGTACCTGTTTTATGGGTTATCAAGCATAAGTTTTTATTCTTCTGGAAAAAGAAGAAGTACAGCATGTATGAGAATAAGATTGTCAGGGATTACAGGGACGGCAAGGTTACAAAGGAAGAGCTTGACAGGTGTTCAACCTGCGATATGAATGCAGTAATCAACGATGGTCTGTCAGATGCATCAAAGGAGCAGTTAAAGAATAAGACCGGAGAAGAGATTGTTGATGCAGATATCGCTGCACAGATGAATAACAAATAGTATTTGATTTGTGGTAATATTATAAGAGGTGATATATTTTGAAAGCTGGAATTGGATATGATGTTCACAGGCTTGTTGAGGGCAGAAAGCTTATACTGGGCGGCGTTGATATACCTTATGAGAAGGGCCTTTTAGGTCATTCGGATGCTGATGTGCTGCTCCATGCGATTATGGACGCACTTTTGGGTGCTGCAGGGCTTGGCGATATAGGCAGACATTTTCCGGACACAGATGACAGATACAAAGGGATATCCAGTCTGGAGCTTTTAAAGCATGTAGGAGAGCTGCTTGAAGAGAATTTATATGTTATTGGTAATATTGACGCTATAATCATTGCACAGCGTCCTAAGCTTGCCCCATATCGTGAGCAGATGGCTGAGAACATTGCCAATACTCTTGGTATTTCTGTTAGTCAGGTAAATATAAAGGCTACAACAGAGGAAGGGCTCGGATTTACCGGAAGTGGCGAAGGAATCTCCTCACAGGCGATAGCATTTTTAGAGACTATCACCAATTATTCATATAATCCGCTGCAGGATGGCAGATGCGCCGGCTGCAATGGCTGTATCAGGCAGGATTAAAATTGCTATTTGTCTTGACAAATATTATATATTTGAATAAACTGTATTATAGAATATATGAAAAATGCAATGAACGGAAAGAGTAGGGTCTGAAGGATTATCAGAGAGAGACTGCCATTGGCTGAAAGCAGTTTTTAATCGGACATTTCCGAAGTGCGTCCGCAAGCAGGCATGGTGAATTAAAGTAGCCATGCACGTTACCTGCGTTAAAGGCTTGAGTGAGGTTTATACCTTAATTAGAGTGGAACCACGGACTTTTAGCTTCGTCTCTTTCGGAGATGGAGCTTTTTTGTCGCATAGGAATGTCCTATGCGATAAAAAAGCACTCCGTGCAGAATCGCGCTGCGGCGGAGTGGAGAAATGTCGATAAATCGACCCGCCGCAGGCGGAGAATCTCGCAAAGCGAGATTCTATCTTGTGTTTGTTGGCATTAACGTTAATATAAACCAGCAGTTAATTTATTCATGTTGAATTTGGAGGAAGTATGTATGAAAATTTATAACACGCTATCAAAAAGCAAGCAGGAGTTTGTGCCATTGGAAGAAGGAAAGGTAAAGATGTATGTCTGCGGACCTACAGTCTACAACTATATTCACATTGGAAATGCACGTCCAATGATAGTTTTTGATACAGTAAGAAGGTATTTTGAGTATAAAGGCTATGATGTCAACTTTGTATCCAATTTTACTGATGTTGACGACAAGATTATAAAGAAGGCGATAGAAGAGGGCGTTGACGCTTCTGTAATTTCACAGAGATATATCGAGGAGTGCAAGAAGGATATGGAGGGCATGAATGTTAAGCCTGCCACAAAGCATCCTCTGGCAACTGAGGAAATCGGCGGTATGCTTGATATGATTTCAACGCTTATAGACAAAGGCTACGCTTATGCCGCTGAAGATGGAACGGTATATTTCAGAACAAGAATGTTCAAGGATTACGGAAAGCTTTCACACAAAAACATTGACGATTTGCAGGCCGGACACAGAGAGATTAAGGTGACAGGTGAAGGCGGCAAGGAGGATGAGCTTGATTTTGTGCTTTGGAAGCCTAAGAAGGACGGTGAGCCTTACTGGGAGTCACCATGGTGCCAGGGCAGACCGGGCTGGCATATAGAGTGCTCGGTGATGTCAAAGAGGTATCTTGGTGATGAAATAGATATACATGCCGGCGGTGAGGACCTTATATTCCCTCATCATGAAAATGAAATTGCGCAGAGTGAGGCTGCTAACGGCAAACCATTTTCAAAGTACTGGATGCACAATGCATTTTTAAATATTGACAACAAAAAGATGTCAAAATCACTCGGTAATTTCTTTACTGTAAGGGAAATCAGTGAAAAATATGACCTTCAGGTGCTCAGATTCTTTATGTTAAGCGCACATTACAGAAGTCCGCTTAATTTCAGCGCAGAGCTTATGGAGGCTTCAAAGAATGGTCTTGAAAGAATACTGAATGCTGTTGAAAAGCTCAGAGATTTCAAGGATAAAGTAGTTGATAAGGAGCTTTCTCAGGATGAGAGCGCAAAGCTTTCAGAGATAAAGGAGCTTGTAAAGAAGTTTGAGGACGCAATGGAGGATGACTTCAACACTGCAGATGCAATTTCAGCAGTTTTTGAGATGGTGAAAATAACAAATTCAACTGTGGATGAAAATTCAAGCCTTGGATTTATTAATGAAGCACTTGATACAATCGTAAAGCTTACCGACGTTCTTGGTATTATTACAGACAAGAAGGAAGAGATCCTTGATTCAGAGATTGAAGCGCTAATTGAGCAGAGACAGCAGGCAAGAAAGGAAAAGAATTTTGCGCTTGCGGACAAAATCAGGGACGAGCTTTTAGAAAAGGGTATAGTGCTTAAGGATACAAGAGAAGGTGTAAAATGGGCAAAAGCATAGACAGTGGTTTTCTGCTTTCTGTTGAAGAAGATTTGGGCTTTGACAGGCTTGATATAAGGTCTTTTTCACCACTTAGCTTTGCATTTATAGGCGACGCAGTGTTCTCTGCGCTTATAAGGTCTTATGTGCTTTCAAAGGGCAATCGCGCGGCAAATACGCTGCATGCGATGTCCAGCAGGTATGTTAAGGCTACGGCACAGTCGCTCATGGCACAATATATATTTGACAGCTTGAGCGAGGATGAGGCCGATATATACAAAAGGGGCAAGAACGCCCATATAAACAGCCACACCAGAAACGCCTCGCTTTATGAATACAAATGTGCAACCGGACTTGAGGCTTTGTTCGGATATCTTTATCTTTCGGGCAGAAACAGCAGAATCCTTGAGCTTCTGCATATGTGCATAGAGTGTATAGAGAATAAGGATAACAAATAATTTAATGGAGAAAACATATGAGATATGAAGAATTGACCATAGAAGGACGTAATGCGGTCTTAGAGGCGTTTAGAGCGGGCAAGACGATAGATAAGCTGTTTATACTTGACGGATGTCAGGACGGACCTGTTAAGAGCATTTTAAGGGAAGCCAAGAAATATGACACAATTATAAACTTCGTGAAAAAGGAAAGACTTGACCAGCTTTCACAGACAGGAAAGCATCAGGGCGTAATTGCATTTGCGGCAGCATACGAATATGCAGAGCTTGAGGATGTGCTTGAACTTGCCAAAGAAAAGGGAGAGGCACCGTTTCTGTTTATCCTGGATGGTATAGAAGACCCGCATAATCTCGGAGCAATTATTCGAACAGCCAACCTTGCAGGAGCACATGGAGTTATTATTCCTAAAAGACGCGCTTCAGGTTTAACTGCAACCGTTGCGAAGGCATCTGCGGGCGCAATAAATTATACGCCGGTTGTAAAGGTGGGCAATATTTCAAACACCATAGAAGAGTTGAAGGAAAAGGGCTTATGGTTTGTCTGTGCGGATATGGGCGGACAGACTATGTACGAATTAAACCTGACAGGTCCTATAGGACTTGTGGTTGGTAATGAGGGCAGCGGCGTAAGCAGGCTTGTAAAGGAAAAATGCGATATGACAGCATCTATTCCTATGAAGGGCGACATAGATTCGCTTAATGCATCAGTAGCCTGCGGAGTACTTGCTTATGAAATTGTAAGGCAGAGGATTAACATGAAATAATGCTATTCTTTAAATGATTTTTGAACAATATTTTTGATGCATGCGGGGTAGTACATTTTGAAGGAATATTTACTTGTAGACGGATATAATATCATATTTGCATGGGACGAGCTAAAAAAGCTTGCCGCTGATAATATGGATGCTGCCAGAGGCAGGCTTCAGGATATATTGTCAAATTATCAGGGCTATAGAAAATGTGCAGTTATCCTTGTGTTTGACGGCTATAAATCCAAAGGCAATACCGGCAGTGTAACAAAATATCATAATATTTATGTCGTTTACACTAAAGAAGCGGTTACCGCCGATCAGTATATTGAAAAGATAACCGGCGAATATGCAAAGGATTGCTCCGTAAGGGTTGCAACCTCTGACAAGCTGGAGCAGATTATAGTTCTTGGAGAGGGCGCAACAAGGCTTTCCGCAAGAGAACTGCTTAAAGAAGTAAAAGAGCAGGAACACCATATAAGACATACATATATAGAAAAGCCTGTTTCGGGCAGAAATCGTCTCATAGACAATCTTACGCCTGAGATGGCTGAATATATGGAGAAGCTGAGGCTTACGGAGACAGATTAAACAGACATAGTATATATAGTATATGTTGTGTGACGAAAAGAAAGGGCGCCGTAACATAAATCAAAAGCAATTGATTTATGTTACGGCGCCCTAAGCTGACGAGCGGACTTGAACCGCCGACCTCTTCATTACCAATGAAGTGCGCTACCGCCTGTGCCACGTCAGCATTGTGCGGCGAATTACTCACCGTGATTTATAATACTATATATAAATACAAAAGTCAATAAAAAAAATTAATCAGTATTAATCACTTCTTCGACCATTTGCCAATATTATAAATCTTAAAAGCTGTGTAAGCGATACCGCTAAAGCTGCCACATATGTCATGGCGGCAGCGGAAAGGACCTTTTTTGCACCCTTTAACTCATCAGTATCAAGAATATTGAAGCTTTCGAGTGATTTAAGAGCACGGCTGCTTGCATTAAACTCTGTCGGCAAAGTCACCAGCTGAAAGAAAGCACAGAGAGCAAAACCGATAATTCCGATATTGACAAGGTGAGTTCCGATAGTTCCGGAAATAAGAAATCCTATAATAATCAGCGGAACAGAAAGTCTTGAAGCAAAATTTGTAACAGGAATAATTGCAGAGCGTACCTTTATCGGAAGATAGCCGTTTGCATGCTGTATGGCATGACCGGCCTCATGTGCCGCAACGCCTATCGCTGCTGTAGAGTTTGAACCATATACGCTGCTTGAAAGACGAATAACATTTGCCGCCGGATCGTAATGGTCGGTAAGATTACCGGAAATACGCTCTATTGGAATGTTACTGAGTCCGTTGTAATCAAGCACATATCTTGCAGCATCATACCCGGTCAGATTACGCTTCGAAGCAATCTTCGAATACTTCTTAAAGGTAGAACTGACTCTTGCACTTGCAACAAGAGAAAAAATAACTGCAGGTATAACTAATACAATATAAGTAATATCAATATACATTTAATCAACTCCTATATTATAAAATTGAGCTTATGCCCATCCAGCTTAAACCATTATGTATAAAACAGTCCGGATAGTTATATAATAGTATATTTTTTGCCGGAGAACAATAATATTATTACTAATAATTTATAAAAATCAATAATTTTTTTGGGATATGTACAAGTAAAAAGATAAACTTATAAAAATATTGTTTAAAAATATTTATTGGTGTGTTATTATATATAAATAGTATTAATTTGAACAACCATTGCGGAGGTTAATATGGATACAGAGAACAAAATTGTTAAAGAAGAAGTTGAAAGCAAAAATTTTATCGAGCAGATTATCGAAAAGGATTTACAGGAAGGATATTATGACCATGTTCAGACAAGATTTCCGCCTGAACCGAACGGATACCTTCATATCGGACATGCAAAGGCAATTCTGTTAAATTACGGACTTGCACAGAAATATAACGGTAAGTTTAATTTAAGATTTGATGATACAAACCCAACAAAAGAAAAGATAGAATTTGTTGAGTCAATCAAGCAGGATGTAAAGTGGCTTGGTGCTGATTATGAGGACAGACTTTTCTTTGCGTCTGATTATTTTGAGCAGATGTATGAGTGTGCTGTGAAGCTTATAAAGAAGGGTAAGGCTTTTGTATGTGACCTTACAGCTGATGAGATAAAGGATTACCGTGGTACGCTTACGGAGCCGGGAAAGGAAAGTCCTTACAGGAACAGAAGCATTGAGGAGAACCTTGAGCTTTTTGAGAACATGAAGAACGGTATGTACAAGGATGGAGAAAAGGTTCTGCGTGCAAAGATTGATATGGCATCGCCAAACATCAACATGAGAGACCCTATTATTTACCGCGTGGCACATATGACTCATCATAATACAGGCGACAAGTGGTGCATTTATCCTATGTATGATTTTGCGCATCCTATTGAGGATGCTATTGAGCATGTAACACATTCTATCTGTACGCTTGAATTTGAGGACCACAGACCGCTTTATGACTGGGTCGTAAGAGAGTGTGAATTTGAGATGCCTCCAAAGCAGATTGAATTTGCAAAGCTTTATTTAAGAAATATTGTAACAGGCAAAAGATATATTAAAAAGCTTGTCGAGACAGGCATAGTTGACGGCTGGGATGACCCGAGACTTGTATCTATAAGCGGTCTTAGAAGAAGAGGGTATACGCCGGAAGCAATAAAGATGTTTGTTGAGCTTGCAGGCGTATCAAAGAGCAACAGTGCATGTGATTATGCAATGCTTGAATACTGTATAAGAGAGGATTTGAAGCTTAAGAAGCCGAGAGTTATGGCTGTAATAAATCCTTTAAAGCTTGTTATTGACAATTATCCTGATGACCAGGTTGAATACATGGACGTTGACAACAACCTTGAAAATCCAGAGCTTGGCACAAGGAAGGTGCCTTTCTGCAGGGAATTATATATTGAGCAGGAGGATTTCATGGAGGTGCCTGTTAAGAAGTATTTCAGACTTTTCCCTGGCAACGAGGTTCGTCTTATGAATGCATATTTTGTTACATGTACAGATGTTGTGAAGGACGAAGCCGGCAACGTTATAGAGGTCCACTGCACTTATGATCCTGAGACCAGAAGCGGCAGCGGTTTTAGCGCCCGCAAGGTTAAGGGAACAATCCACTGGGTATCGGCAAGACATGCACTGGATGCCACAGCATACCTTTTTGAAAATCTTATTGATGAGGAAAAGGGTGTGTATAATGAAGAGACAGGAGAAATCAATCTTAATCCAAATTCAAAGAAGGTTATAGAGTGCAAGGTTGAGCCTTCACTTGCCGATGCAAAAGCCTTTGACAGCTTCCAGTTTGTAAGAAATGGTTACTTCTGTGTGGATTATAAGGATTCAACGCCTGAGCATCTTGTATTCAACAGAACAGTTTCGATGAAGAGTTCATTTAAGCTTCCTGTTCAGAATTAATTTAATTAAAATTTTTAAAGCGGAGACCGGTAATAACCCAATCTCCGCTTTATAATTAACGCTGCTTTCATAAAAGTATCACAATTATATATTGATGCTGCAGTACCTGTTTTATGTACTTACATTACTTTCTGTTCGCTGTCTTTATATTCAAGTCTCACCTTATCGGCAATTAATGCAATATATTCTGAGTTCGTCGGCTTACCCTTCTTTGTGTTTACGGTATAACCGAATAATTTATATAATTTCGATGGACTGCACTGCTGCCAGGAAAGTTCTATCGAATGTCTTATTGCACGCTCAACTCTGCTTGGAGTTGTAGAAAATTTCTTTGCAATCTCAGGATACATTATTTTTGTTACAGCACCAAGCATTTCCATGTCATTTACACATAATATTATGGAATAAATAAGATAACGATAGCCCTTTATATGTGCCGGAACACCAAGCTCGTGTATAATTTCAGTAATCCTCATTTCCATATCTTTAGCTCTTGGTACATGAGTTTGAACCGTATTATCACCTTCAAATTCAATAAGGCTTGTGTTTTTGGAGCTTAAGAGTATGTTATTTTCATAATAATCCAGGCCTGCAACCTGTTTAACACGATTTAAGAGTGAATCAATGTCAAAAGGTTTTAATATAAAATATGCGGCGCCTAATGAAAATGCAGTGTTGATAATTTTTTCATTGCTTATACCCGACAATATTATGAACTTAGGCTTGTCTGTAATTTTCTTACTCTTCATCACTTGTTCAATTAGTGTAAATCCGTCAATAACAGGTAAAATTAAATCTGTTATTACGACATCTACAGTGTTTTCCTGAAGCAGTTTCAAAACATTTTCTCCATCTTTGGACAATCCGATTATTGAAATAGAATTGTCATTTTCGAATTTTTCTCTAATAGCATTTAATAATCCGTCATTAGTATCAGCAATTACGACATTAAGTTTCTCCATAATTCTCTCCTGTTTTTTTATTTTGCACAAATAGCATAAGCCTATTGCATTATTTCGAAAAACATTATAAAATTCTAATAGTTGGGGTTCAATTTCATGTTTGGAAAAAACAAATTGACTTTTTTGTAAATTACAAAATAAACATCCAAAAATGGAAGAGAGGACTCTTATGAATAGAAATCTTTTTTATGAAATAAGACAGGAAAAAGGAGTGACAATTGAAAGATTGTCTGAATTAACAGGCATTCCTATAGGAACATTATCCAAAATCAGCTCCGGACTTACAAAACCATCATATCAGAATATGTGCTTAATAGCTCAGGCGTTGGGATGTTCTCTTGATGATTTTACAGATAAGATTGATACAGGGATTTCTGAAGACGAAAGATTTTTATTAAACGAATATCGAATGCTTTCAAATCATAGTAAAGGGTTTATAAAGAATATCATTGATATGCAGGTAGAAATTTCAAGAACGCACAGCGGTGAAACCGGGGCAGGCAGAATTTTAGAATGTTTTGTACCTACTGCTATAAACGGAGATGGATCTTTTCATGAAAGCTGTACAATTGATATAATTGAAGTACATAAAATTGATGATGGTGCAGGAGATTTTGCTGTTAGAATTGTATCAGATACCTTGTGCCCTGTATATTTCAAAAATGATATATTAATAATGAAGTATTCATTTCCTGTAAATGGTGAAACCGCAATTTTTATGAATAATCATAGAATGTATATAAGAAAATTCTTTCGTAATGAAGATAAAATCAGACTTGTTGCATTAAATGATTTTTCAAGAGACATTGAATTGTTTGATTTAAATGATTTTACGTGTGTTGGAACAGTAGCAACTCTTTTAAGGGGAAATGTAAGTGTTATTGCAACAGATAAATACAAAAAAATATTTGGTATAAGAAAATAATTAAAAAAAACAGTTGCATTTTATCACAAAATAGTATACTATACATAACTATAAGACAAATGTATGTGTGACACGTACATTTGTTGTTCTATATAGGATTGAGAGGTAATAATATGAGTGAAAAATTAAGAGTTGGTATTTTAGGTGCTACAGGCATGGTAGGACAGCGTTTTATTTCTTTATTGGAAAATCATCCTTGGTATGAGGTTGTTACAGTTGCTGCCAGCCCGAGAAGTGCCGGAAAGACATATGAAGAGGCTGTAGGCGCAAGATGGAAGCTCGACACGCCGATGCCTGAGGCAGTAAAGAAGCTTGTCGTTATGAATGTAAATGATGTTGAGGCAGTAGCTGCAACAGTTGATTTTGTATTCAGCGCAGTTGATATGACAAAGGACGAGATCAGAGCTATTGAAGAGGCATATGCAAAAACAGAGACACCTGTTGTTTCAAATAACAGTGCACACAGATGGACACCTGATGTACCTATGATTATTCCTGAGCTTAACCCGGAGCATGCCCAGGTTATTGAGTATCAGAAGAAGCGTCTCGGTACAACAAGAGGCTTTATTGCAGTTAAGCCTAACTGTTCAATCCAGAGCTATACACCTGCATTACATGCACTTAAGGAGTTTGGTCCGAAGGTTGTTGTTGCAACAACATATCAGGCTATTTCAGGCGCAGGCAAGACATTTAAGGACTGGCCTGAGATGATAGACAATGTTATTCCTTACATTGGAGGAGAGGAAGAAAAATCAGAGCAGGAGCCTCTCAGAATCTGGGGTAAGATTGAAGACGGCGTAATTAAAAAGGCTTCATCACCTGTAATTACAACACAGTGCATCCGTGTTCCGGTGTCAAACGGACATACAGCAGCAGTTTTTGTTTCATTTGATAAAAAACCTACCAAGGAAGAGATACTTGAAAGATGGGAGAATTTCGAGGGCGAGCCGCAGAGATTAAACCTTCCGAGCGCTCCTAAGAAGTTTATAAAATATTTTGAGGAGGACAATCGTCCACAGGCAGCTCTTGACCGTGATTATGAGCATGGCATGGGCGTAACACTCGGACGTCTTCGTGAGGATACAGTATACGATTACAAGTTTGTTGGTCTTTCACACAATACTATCCGTGGCGCTGCAGGCGGTGCTGTGCTTTGTGCAGAGCTTCTTACAGCAAAGGGATATATCGCAAAGAAATAATTAATATGATAATAAACCTCCGGGCTATGTTTTATGCATATGTCTCGGAGGTTTATTTAAAGCTAATCTGCGACAGAGTCATCGATAATACCATATTCTTTATATAATTGCTGCTTATACACATCATCTGAAGCGGCTCTAAGAATTTCATCCTGACGATTTTCTTCAATAAGTTTCTTAACAAGCGCTGCAAAACGTTCTTCGCCTTCTTTGATACCTTCTTTGATACCTTCTTTGATACCTTCTTCAATACCTTCTTTTCTAATGGTGTTCATATGTAATTCTTCATTGTATTCAAATAACAGCATATCCTTAACCTCCGCCCTGTGCTTTTGTAAAATATCTGCCAGTATATTGTGTTCTATACAATAATCAACGGCAGCATCTATCGCATCTTCAAGACTTTCAAACTCGTGTTGGTACTTTCTTACACATGCAACAAACTCAGAATACTCGGACAGCTTTTTGCAGCTTTGCATAAGCTTTTTATTATTTCCGTAATTAATATTATATTGGATTGCTATACATTCAAGGCAGGCAGTTTTTCCTTTAGGAATATTAAAAGAATCTGTGAGTTTAAATTCTCTTCGTTCTGCTTCATCAGCACGGCCATTATAAAAAATAATGTACTGAGGCACAGGTAATTTCACAAGCTTGCCTGTGTAAATATCAAATCCGTTTTTATCAATATATGCCTTATATAATCCTGTAAGATATATAAGACCGCGAAGCGGCATATTTGGATTGATACTGCTTTGATGTTCATAAAGGTTAATTTCATCTTTGATAAGAAATGATACATCATTCTTCCAATGCAAATATATTGCATCATCAAGCGTAGTCACCTCAAGCTCTTCCGGATTGTCATAATAAGATGCGTTTACTGCATTGTAAAGGCTTAAAAGCTCCTTCTTTTCCCTGAATACAAGCCTGAACAGGCTGTCCTTGTATTTTCTGTTTGCTGCGATTTTTTTCATATGATACCTCCATTCACAGTTAGATTTTGCGCATGGCAAATAAATTTGAATAAAATAGAAAATTATAGATTTGTTTATTCCCGCGAGCAACGAGCCAAGCGGACGAGCTTGCTCGTACATTTGGCGACTGCCGCGAGGGGCGATAGCTGCCAGTGGCAGCTGTTCATCGCCGACCGTAGTGGAACGTAGACCGAACACCCCGCCCCTTGGGGCGTACAAATTAAAGAACAAGCTAAGTCATGCCCCGTAGCTTGCTGCGGGGTATTTGACTGAACTTTCAGAAAGGAAAAATAGATGTTCAATAAAGATATCAATAAACTATATTTATAATTTAGCACATATATTTGCCGGTTTCAACAAAATTTGTGTCACAATTTGTGACATGTGAACTTCGCGAAAATTACTGCCATTTGGTTGCAATAACATAATTGCTGGTTTATAATAGTTTAAATATGTTGTATACGACGGATATGGAGGAGTTCATGTCAAAATCATTATATATTGCGGAAAAACCTAGCGTTGCACAGGAGTTTGCCAAAGCATTGAAGATTAACGGTAAACGCAATGACGGATATATTGAGTCTTCAGACAGCGTTGTTACATGGTGTGTAGGACATCTTGTTACAATGAGCTATCCTGAGGCTTATGATCCTGCACTAAAAAGATGGAGTCTTGATACACTCCCTTTTTTGCCGGAAGAATTTAAATATGAAGTTATTGATGCTGTCAAAAAACAGTTCAAAATTGTAAGCGGGCTGCTTAACAGAAGTGATATCAGCACAATATATGTCTGTACCGACTCTGGACGAGAAGGAGAGTATATATACAGGCTTGTGGAGCAGATGGCTGGTGTTAAGGGCAAAGAGCGCAAGAGAGTCTGGATTGATTCACAGACAGAGGAAGAGATTCTAAAGGGCATTAGCAATGCAAAGGATTTATCAGCATACGATAATCTTTCGGCGTCGGCTTATTTGAGGGCAAAGGAAGACTATCTTATGGGCATTAATTTCTCCAGGCTTATGACATTAAAATACGGCAGTCCGATTTCGTCCTGCATGAATACCGACAAGACAGTTGTTTCAATCGGAAGAGTTATGACATGTGTGCTCGGCATGGTTGTAAGGCGTGAGCGTGAGATTAGGGATTTCGTAAAGACCGCATTCTACAAAGTTGTTGCGGATATAGACTGTGACGGACATTCTGTTGAAGCGGAATGGAAGGCTGTAGAGGGGAGCAGGCATTTTAACAAACCGTATTTATACAAAGATAACGGCTTTTTAAACAGAGCAGATGCGGAGAATATGATAGAATATCTCAAAAACCCTCCGCCTGTTACGGCAAAGCTTCTTGCTATAGACAAGAAAAAGGAGAAAAAGAATCCTCCGTTATTATATAACCTTGCAGAGCTTCAGAACGATTGTTCAAAGACGTTTAAAATAAGTCCTGATGAGGTGCTTAACATTGTTCAGGAATTGTATGAAAAAAAGCTGGTGACATATCCAAGAACGGATGCGAGAGTGCTTTCTACTGCTGTTGCAAAAGAGATTCACAAGAATATCAGCGGTTTGAGAAGCATACCCGGAGTGAAGGCGTATGCAGAATATATTCTGGAAAATGGACTGCATAAAAACATTGCAAAGACAAAATATACAAATGACAAGCTTATTACTGACCATTACGCAATTATTCCTACCGGACAGGGCATAAATGCTTTAAAAAACATGCCGTCTTTAAATGTAAAGGTGTATGAGAAGATTGTCAGAAGATTTTTAAGCATATTCTTCCCGGCTGCCGTCTACCAGAAGACGGGACTTGAGTTTTTGATTAAAGAAGAACATTTCTTTGCAAGCTTCAAGGTGCTTATTGAGGAAGGCTATCTTGCGGTCGCCGGCTATAAAAAGACCTCAACGGCGGATAATAAACCGGCTGAAAGCAGCAAAGCTTCATCAGGTGATAAGGATTCAGCCTCGAAATCATCAGGAGACAGTAACGATTCGGAAGAAGATAAGCTTATGGACAAGGATTTCCTTGAGGTTATACAGGGACTTAAGAAAAATGATGAGTTCAATGTCAATGATATTGTTATAAAAGAAGGAGAGACATCACCACCAAAGAGATATTCTTCGGGTTCAATGATTCTCGCAATGGAAAATGCAGGACAGCTTATAGAGGACGAAGAATTAAGGGCGCAGATAAAGGGCAGCGGTATCGGTACCAGTGCGACAAGAGCTGAGATTTTGAAAAAACTATTTAATATTAAATATTTGTCGCTGAATAAAAAGACGCAGATTATTACTCCGACGCTGCTTGGAGAGATGATTTATGATGTGGTCAACCATTCCATGAAGCAGATGCTAAATCCGGAGCTTACCGCAAGCTGGGAAAAGGGACTGACCTATGTTGCAAACGGCGAGATTTCCGAGGGTGAATACATGGACAAGCTGGAAGCATTCATTTCAAACCGTGTCAATGCAGTAAGAAAGATAGATAATAATCAGAGTGCGGTACGATATTTTTATAACAATGTGCGGCAATATTATAAAAAATAGGAGGTTTTGATTTGTTCGATATTATTTTGTTTGACCTTGACGGAACTCTTACCGACCCGAAAACAGGCATTACAACCTGCGTGCAGTATGCGCTGAATGCGATAGGCATTGATGAACCGGACAATGATAAGCTTGCGCCGTTTATAGGTCCGCCGCTTAAGGAGATGTTCATGTCATATTGCAATGTTGACAGTGATATGGGAGATTTTCTTGTTGAAAAATACAGAGAGCGATTTAGTACGATTGGAAAGTTTGAAAATGAGGTGTATGACGGCATCCCTCAGCTTCTGGATAAATTGAAAAGAAACAATAAGACGATTGCGCTTGCAACCTCAAAGCCACAGATATTTTCCGAACAGATACTTGAGCATTTTCATATTAAGCAGTATTTCGATATACTGGTCGGCAGCGAGTTAAACGGCGAAAGGGTTCACAAAATTGATATAATTAATGAAGTTATAAGTAGAGCAGGCGGCAGATTTGACAGTGCCAAAACAGCTATGGTTGGCGACCGGAAATATGACATAGAAGGCGCAAAAAGCTGTGGCATATGCTCTGTCGGAGTGCTGTATGGCTATGGCGGTTATGAAGAATTGAGTGCTGCAGGCGCAGATTATATTGTTGAGAATGTGAGGTCACTTGAAAAGCTGCTGCTTGAAGAATAGGATGTCTGAATAAAAGTTATAATGTTTTGACTAACATAAAGGGAGGGGCGCTGCGGCGTGTGATTTCAAAGGGTCACCCGCCGCAGCGCCCTGCATAATTCTATTAATAAAATTATTACGAAAATTATTGCACATTTTCATAAAGAATCGCTTTACACAGAACATATGTTCTGATATAATGATACCAGGGTCAAAAGGTCATACTTTTCATGCTTGCATGAATTTTAGATTACAAGTATTTAATAATATCAGGCTTTCAGCGTCAGCTTAAGAAAAAGCGTTAATGTATTTGGAGGATTTTATGCTTTGGGGAGATAAGCCATACTATTCATTGGATTATGCCATGAAACAGACATACGGTGAAAAGATATATAAGGTTGCCTTAGATGGTGGTATGAGTTGTCCCAACAGGGATGGAAGGCTTGATACCAGAGGCTGTATATTCTGCAGTGAACATGGCTCTGGGGATTTTGCGGCGCCGAGATGTTCTTCGGTCACAAGTCAGATAGACAGCGCTATAGAAGGAGTTTCAGCAAAAGTACATGCTGCAGGCTACATAGCATATTTTCAATCATTTACAAACACCTATGCGCCTGTTGATTATTTAAGAAGAATATTTTATGAGGCAATAGAGCACCCTAAGGTTAAGATATTATCTATTGCAACCAGACCGGACTGTATTCCCGATGATGTGCTTGAGCTTATTTGTGAATTGAACAGGATAAAGCCGGTATGGATTGAGCTTGGACTACAGACGATACATGACAGAACAGCAGAGTGGATTAGGCGCGGCTATACGCTTGATGTGTTTGACGATGCCGTTAAAAGGCTTAAGGCCGCAGGGATCACTGTCATAGTACATACGATACTTGGATTAAAGGATGAATCACGGCAGGATATGCTTGCAACGATCCATCATTTAAATGATTTGCAGATAGACGGTATCAAGCTTCAGCTTTTGCATGTACTAAGAGACACAGATTTGGCGAAGGAATATGAGACCGGAGAATATATACCGCTTGAATTTGATGAATATATTGATTTGCTTATTACGTGCATTGAAAATATATCACCGAATATAATAATTCACAGAGTGACCGGAGATGGTCCCGGAAAGCTTATGCTTGCGCCAATGTGGAGCACAAAAAAAAGAACTGTTCTCAATACGCTGCACAGCGAGCTGAAGAAAAGAAGCAGTTATCAGGGAAGGCTTATAATTTGATAAGGCATAAATTTTAATATGTTTTTTGTTGCAGGCAAACAATGCGGGTTTGCGCATTTTTAAAAAGGAAAGAGGGATATTATGGCGCAATCGGACAGGCAAAGAATATATATCGCTATAGATTTAAAGTCATTTTATGCCTCGGTAGAGTGTGCCGAGCGTGGACTTGACCCGCTTAGAACCAATCTTGTTGTGGCAGACCCTGACAGGACTGAAAAAACTATATGCCTTGCGGTATCGCCTTCATTAAAAAGCTTTGGTATTTCAGGCAGGGCGAGACTTTTTGAGGTGGTTCAGAGGGTTAAGGAGATAAATGCTTCGAGAAGAACCCTTGCGCCAGACAATAAGCTTGATGGTGAGTCCTTTGATTTTTGTGAGCTTAAGGAGAATCCGTCGCTGGCGCTTTCATATATAGTTGCGCCGCCGCGCATGGCTTTATATATTGATTACAGTACAAGAATATACAATATATATCTTCGTTATATTGCACCGGAGGATATACATGTATATTCGGTAGACGAAGTTTTTATAGATGCCACGGATTATTTGAAGATATATAATGCCACACCCTATGATTTTGCCATGAAGCTTATCAGGGAAATACTCAGCACCACAGGCATTACCGCAACCGCCGGCATAGGCACGAATCTGTACTTATGCAAGGTTGCCATGGATATTGTTGCGAAGCATATGCCTGCAGATAAAGACGGCGTAAGGATAGCAAGTCTTGATGAGATGTCCTACAGGCGGATTTTGTGGGAGCACGAGCCGCTGACGGATTTCTGGAGAGTGGGCAGAGGATATGCAAAGAAGCTTAGGGAGAACGGCTTAAATACTATGGGCGATATAGCAAGATGCTCCATAGGAAGCAAAAAAGATTATTACAATGAAGAATTGCTTTACAGACTTTTCGGGGTGAATGCCGAGCTGCTGATTGACCATGCATGGGGATGGGAGCCATGTACAATTGCACAGATTAAGGCATACAGGCCGCAGTCCAATAGCATCAGTTCGGGACAGGTGCTTAAAGAGCCTTACGTTTTTGAAAAAGCAAAGCTGGTTGCCAGGGAGATGACGGAGCAATTGGTTTTAGAGCTTGTAGACAAGGGATTTACGACTAATCAGATGGTGCTTACCATCGGTTATGATATTGAGAATTTATCAGATCCTGAGATAGCCAAAAGCTATAAGGGGCAGATAACACCTGATTTTTATGGACGAAAGGTACCGAAGCCTGCACATTCCAGTATAAATTTAAAAAAGAGAACATCATCTACAAGACATATAGTTGAAGCAGTGATGGAGTTGTTTGACAGCATAGTTGATAAGAAGCTTTTAGTAAGGAGAATGTATGTTGTTGCAAATAACATCATTCCTGAAGGGCTTGTAACGGCAGATGAAGATGAGTACCAGTTTGATTTGTTTACGGATTATGAGGCACAGGAGAGAGCAAGGATAAAGGAAGCAGCTGAGCTTGAAAGAGAACGAAGCCTTCAAAATGCCATGCTTTCCATTAAGAAAAGATATGGTAAGAATGCTATTTTGAAGGGTACGAATCTTGAAGAGGGCGCAACGGCAATTGAAAGGAATAATCAGATAGGCGGACATAAGGCTTGAACACAGGAGGATAAGATGGCTTCAGAAACAGTAAAAAAGAGCAGATATGATGATATAATAAATCTTCCGCATCATACATCAGTGGTGCATCCAAGAATGAGCGATATGAACCGCGCGGCACAATTTTCATCCTTTGAAGCCTTGAATGGTTTTGGTGATGAGATTGACGAGACCGGAAGGTTTACGGATTCCAAGGCTGATATTGATGAGAACAGCAAGGATATTCTTGATGAGAAGCTGCGTATTATAATCAGCAGGCTTGAATTGCATCCTGAGGTCAGCATTACTTACTTTATTGATGATGCCAAGAAATCCGGCGGTGCATACCATACTGTAAATGGCTGTATAAAGAAGATAGACAGCTACAATAAGACAATTGTTTTTACTGACGGACTAAGTATAAGCATTGATTCAATTAAAGATATAAACTTTAATGATATTTTTTGACATGAATATAACATATAAGACATAACTTGCCAGAGTATATTTTTTGTGAGTGCACATAATATGCATGTAACGACGCGGCAGTCGAAATCCATGATACAGGCATGCCAAGCTGCCTTTAACAGTTTACTGTATACGCATGAATGACAGTGTGGATTGCATTGTGTGCAGCAGCATACTTTATACTATGGGTTATTATGTGGCATTTTACGCCCCACAAGGCGGAGTGCCTGATGACTTCCGCCTTGTTATAATAAAACTTAAGGAGGCGTTTGTTATGTCAAATTCTTCAAGTTCAAACAGACACAATGTTCCTGAAGCAAAGGAAGCAATGGACAAATTCAAGATGGAAGTTGCAGATGAGTTAGGAGTGCCTTTAACACAGGGTTACAATGGTAACTTAACTTCTTATCAGAATGGTTCTGTCGGCGGTTATATGGTCAAGAAGATGATCGAGGAACAGGAAAGACAGATGGCAGGTAAGTAGATTATGACCTGTATTGGTTAATAACCTGCAGCATAAAGGAGCTTTCGCAAAACAGATTGTCAGTCTGCATCTAACATACTGGCCGTCTATGGAGCAAAAGCTCCTTTTAAATTTATAGCATCATAATTTGATATTTATTCCCGCGAGCAACGAGCCAAGCGGACGAGCAAGCTCGTCCATTTGGCGACTGCCGCGATGGTCGAATACCCCGCCCCTTGAGGCGAACAAATTAAAAACAAGCTAGGTCATGCCCCGTAGCTTGCTGCGGGGTATTTGACTTTATTGCAATATATCAAATATAAAACTTTATCAGCTTGTTATAAAATTTTACTCAAAAAGTCCTTGCCTGATGATATATCGCATACTATAATAAAATAATGTAGTGAAAGAATGGACGTGATTTTAAATGAGAGTAATTGCGGGAAGTGCAAGACGAATACAATTAAAAACTGTTGATGGCATGGAGACCAGACCGACAACCGACAGGATAAAAGAGACTCTTTTTAATATATTGCAGATGGATATTCAGGGAAGTGTATTCCTTGATTTGTTTGCCGGCAGCGGTGCTATAGGAATAGAAGCGTTAAGCAGAGGAGCAAAAGAAGCTGTTTTTGTTGAAAATTCAAAAAAAGCATGTGAATGCATCAGAATAAACCTTGAAAAAACAAGGCTTAAGGATGAGGCGCTGGTTATGGAGACAGATGTAATTGCTGCGCTTCACAGATTGAACGGCAAGGACAGGCTTTTTGATATTATATTTATGGATCCTCCTTATGAACTTGGAATAGAACCGCAGGTTCTTAGTGCTTTGGCAGATGCAGATTATGTTGACGATTATACAATCATTGTGATTGAAGCAAAGCTTGATAAGGACTTTGATTTTGTCGGAAATTACGGCTTTTATGTAACAAGGGAGAAAACATACAAAACAAACAAGCATGTATTCTTAAAAAAGAAGAAAGAAGGTATGATGTGAGAACAGCGATATATCCCGGAAGCTTTGATCCGGTAACGTTAGGACATATAGATGTTATTGAGCGTGCATCAAAAATGGTTGACAAATTAATTGTCGCAGTTTTAAATAATAGTTCAAAAAATTCATTGTTTTCTGTCGAGGAACGTGTTAATATGTTAAAAGAAGTAACGAGCCATTTAGATAATGTCGAAATCAGACATTTTGGCGGACTTCTTATCGACTTTGCAAGAGAATGCAATGCTGCCATTATAGTCAGAGGCCTCAGGGCTGTTACTGATTTTGAATATGAGCTGCAGATGGCGCAGACGAACAGAATTATGAACAGGGATATTGATACTCTGTTTCTCACAACAGATTTAAAGTATGCATATCTTAGCTCAAGCATTGTAAAAGAAGTCGCGAGGTTCGGAGGAGATATCTCTGAGTTCGTGGTTCCGATGGTTGCAGAAAAGGTTAAAGAAAAGTATAAAATATAAAAAATAAATTATAAACTTGAAAAAAGTACATAGAGAGGGATTATATTATGAGCAAGATTGAAGAGATTATTGTAGAGATAGAAAATTATGTGGAGAGCTGCAAGCCGGCACCATTTTCGGGCAACAGAAAGATTGTTGTTGATAAGGATGATATTCAGGATCTTCTTGTACAGCTTAAGATGAGAACTCCGGAAGAGATAAAGAAGTACCAGAAGATTGTAAGCAACAAGGACGCTATACTTGCGAATGCAAAAGCTCAGGCTGAAGCAATCGTTGAGGATGCGAAAAGGCAGAAGGAAGCTCTTATAAATGAGAGTGTCATAAAGCAGGACGCTGAGGCTCAGGCAAAGGATATTATAAAAGAAGCACAGGAATATTCAAAGGTCGTGAGAGAACAGGCAAATGATGAAAGCAACGCTATAAAAGTAAGCGCAATAGAATATACAGACAGTCTGCTTGCTCATGTACAGGAGGTTATTGTAAATTCTCTTGAAGGCTACAGAAACAACTATGAGAATATGGTAAATACTCTTCAGACCGACTATGAAACAATCATGGCAAACAGAAATGAACTGATTGCAGATGATGGCACACAGGAGCAGACAGACGCTTCTGTTAATAACAACTAAAGCATATATATAATATAGCATATTATCATTGAGAATAGTGCATGCAGCAGGCGCCAGAGCATATATTTTTTAAGCATGATTTGTGTATCTGACAATACCCCCATGGTCTGTGCGGCGCAAGACATCCCGCCGATTGATAGTGTGGCAAGCGCGAGCATTATTTTATACATCTGATGTATGCTTAGGGATGGTATGATGCTTATACCTGTTGTTATTTCTAACAGGCAGATAAATATACATCTGGATAATGCATTAATTATATAAGCTTGTTCAAGAAATGCTGCCATTACCGAAAAGATTATCATATATCCGCCTATTTTAGCTATCGCGATGTATGAATCAGTTAATGAACTTTCAAAAGATGATATTGAAAAGCGATGTTCTTTCATGGCATCGCTTTTGTTTTTTATATTTATGCTTTTAGGCGCATTTTTCTTAAAATAAATTATGTAAGATAAAATACTAATTATAAGTGCGGATAGATAGAAGCTGATTACGATAATTGCAGGGCGGCTACAGCTCAGTGTATTAACCGCAGTGTATGATATTATAAACATCGGACTTGGAAGATTGCAAAATGAAATAAGCCATGATGCTTCATCAAAGGAAATATCGCTGTTTTTATAAAAATCATTAATAACCTTTGCGCCCATTGGAAAACCGCAAAGAAGTCCGGTTAGTATTATGTACACAATACAGACAGGAAAATTCACTGCGGATTTTAAGTGCCTGTTTAAAAATGAGCTGATACTGCCCATAACATTCAGCCTGATGATTACATTTGTCGCAATCATAAAAGGAAGCAGCGTCGGAAGGACATTATTAAACCATAATAACAGGCCTCTGGATGCGCCAAAAAGCGATATTTTAGGGCTTAAAATCATTAAAAGCATAAAAATAATTGATGTTAAAGAAATAATCAGCTTTTTCATAAAAACACTTTTTTTATTATTTATATAAAAATTCAAGCGAAAATATGTTAAAATAATATTTAGGCTGCATATATGCGGCAGGATGGAGGTTTTATATGAGAGTATTAGATAAATTTATGCCGGAGAAGGTGTTTTATTATTTCGAGGAGATTTCAAAAATTCCGCGAGGCTCAGGAAATACGGCGGCTGTAAGTGATTATTGTGTGCAGTTTGCACAGGAAAGAGGTCTTGAGTGTTATCAGGACGAGCTAAATAATGTGATTATTATAAAAGAGGCAACGCCGGGCTACGAAAATTCGGATACCGTTATGCTTCAGGGACATCTGGACATGGTATGCGAAAAGACTCCTCAAAGCAATCATGATTTTGAAAAAGACCCGATTAAGCTTATGATTGAGGATGACTGGATTACGGCAGATAGTACAACGCTTGGCGGTGATGACGGAATTGCTATTGCATACGCTCTTGCAATTCTTGATTCAGATAATATTGAGCATCCGAGGCTTGAGTGTGTATTTACAATTGATGAAGAGGTCGGAATGGACGGAGCAAAATATCTGGACTGTTCAAGGCTTAGAGCAAAGTATCTTATAAATCTTGACTCAGAGGATGAAGGTATATTCCTTACAAGCTGCGCCGGCGGAGTGCGCTACAACATAACACTTCCGGTTCAGAGAGAAAAGGTTTGCGGAACGGAGGCTTCATTTACAATTAAAAATCTTACTGGTGGACATTCAGGCGCCGAAATTGACAAGGAGCGTGCAAATGCGGTGCTGCTTATGGGCAGGGCATTAAGCGAGATAGGTAAAGCTGTGGATATTAGAATTACAGACCTTACAGGCGGTTTTAAGGACAATGCGATACCGAGAGAATGCAGCGCAGGCTTAATTATTAACGAGAATGATTTAGAGAAAGCAAAATCTGCAATAGCTGCTGTTATGGACGTTTATAAGGACGAGTATGCGGTAAGCGACCCTGAAATGGATTATGATTTCATGGTTGATGATATTAATGAAGCTAACGCATTGACAGCTGACACTACAGAAAAAATGTTATTTATGCTTAACATGATTCCAAACGGCGTACAGGCGATGAGTATGGATATAAAGGGTCTGGTGGAGACAAGCCTGAATCTTGGAATCGCATATATTGACGAGGAAAATATTAATTTTAAAATTGCAGTAAGAAGCAGCGTAACTTCAAGAAAAAGAAGAATCTGCGATAAATTAGAGCTTTTGACAACATACCTGGGCGGCAGCTTTACCTCAGAGGGCGAATATCCGGCATGGGTATACAAAAGAGATTCAAGATTAAGAGAAATTATGTGTTCTGCATATGAAGACCTGTTTGGAAAGCCTGCAAAGGTTGAAGCAATACACGCGGGACTCGAATGCGGACTTATTTCAGAAAAAATGCCGGGCATAGACATTGTGTCGCTCGGACCTGATATGAAGGATATCCATACAACAGAGGAACGCTTAAGCATTTCCTCAACAAAACGTGTGTGGGAACTCGTGTTAGAGGTTTTAAAGAGACTTAAATAAGACAAACAGGTGCTTATGTCAGATTTTTAATCAGCCTGATTGTGCAAAAACGTTGAAACCGGTATATTCTGAGGCTTTGCGGAATATGCTGTAAAAAAAACAGGGAATTGCCTTGAAAAGAGCAAATAAAAAGCTGTTTAATTCTGTAATTAATTATTTCGTAACGCTGCTTTTACTGTCTGCTGCCGTGTCATATTTATCATATTATATGAGCAGTAATCCGTATTACTATGATTTGAACGCCTATACCTGTGAGACTGATGAATTCAGGCGCATGGATTTTGGTGAAAATGGTCTGGAAAGCATTTTTACCTATGCACAGAATAATAATTTTGACCCTTATATGGTTATGGCTGTGGTTATGCTGAACAATTCCTTTGAGAATGATGACATAACAAAACAGGAGCTTTTATTATGCGATTACAATGCTTCATTAAAGCATATAAGCAGATTTAAGGAAAAAGAATTAAAAATCCTTGCAAATGCCTACAGGATTCTGCTGGATGACCTTGTGTACTTCCCGATTCCGGGTGGAAATTCAGAACGCTCGCGCAGTTTTTATTATGATGACAGCTGGGGCGGGGAAAGAACCTACGGTGGAGAACGGACTCATGAAGGCACTGATATTATGGATGGTGAAAATGAGCGGGGCTTTTTCCCTATAATAAGCATAAGCAGCGGAGTCGTTGAAAATATCGGCTGGCTGGAGCAGGGCGGCTGGCGTGTAGGTATACGAACCGGCAGCGGAGCTTATATTTATTATGCACACCTTCATTCCTATGCACCTAAGATTTTTAAAGGGTATGAGGTCAGGGCTGGCGAGCTTTTAGGCTTTATGGGGGACACGGGCTACAGTAAAACCGAGGGTGCGACAGGCAATTTTGACGTGCATCTGCACCTTGGAATATATTTTCAGACGGCACATTACGAAGAATTAAGCGTTAATCCTTATTATATACTTAAGTATCTTGAAAACAAAAAGCTTAAATATAGTTATTAAAATATACATAGATATTAAAAATTTCGGAACAATATGAAGCATTTGAGGATTTTTGTTAAACACAAAATTAGAAAGTAATGCTTATAAATCAGGAGAACACATGGAACTGCCAAAGAATTTTCTTGAAATGATGAAATACATACTTGGTGAAGACCTTGATGAATATCTGCGAAGCTTTGATGCGCCGCAGCATTTTGGTATGCGTATTAACACATCAAAGCTTTCGGTTGATGAGTTTATCAGGCTTACGGATGATTTGTACGAAACAAGACCTGTGCAGTGGTGTGACTGCGGCTTATATTATGAAGGCTTGCAGGCAGTTACAAAGAGTCCGTATTATCATGCGGGACTGTATTATATTCAGGAGCCCAGTGCAATGCTTCCTGCTGCCGCGCTTCCCATAGAGGAGGGCGACAGGGTGCTTGACCTTTGTGCGGCACCGGGTGGGAAAAGCACGCAGCTTGCCGCAAAGCTTAACGGCACAGGCTTTTTGCTTGCAAATGATATAAGTAATACAAGAGCAAAGGCACTTCTTAAAAATCTCGAATTGTTTGGTTTGGCGAACATTGCGGTGTCAAGCGATAATCATGAAAGGCTGAGCGAGTGTTTCCCTGAATATTTTGATAAGATTCTTGTGGATGCTCCATGCTCGGGCGAGGGCATGTTCAGACGCGAGCCTGCAATGGTAAAAAGCTGGCTTGACAAGGGACCTGAATATTATGCGCCACTGCAGGCAGAAATTCTTGAGCATGCGTATAAAATGTTAAAGCCGGGAGGAATGCTGCTGTATTCTACCTGCACATTTTCACCGCTTGAGAATGAAGCAAATGTATACAGGCTGCTGAAGGCTCATGATGATGCCAGACTTGTTCCTATAAGCATAACTGAAGGAATGAGACATGGGCTTAGCGATGACATATTAACTGCCTGTGGGGCTATAAGTCGCGAATCTGTAATGAATGATGTCTGTACAGGCTGTGCGAGAATTTTCCCTAATGACGGATTTGGAGAGGGGCATTTTGCTGCACTGATTCAAAAAAATGATTCGACAGAGCAATACAAAACTCAGAAAAAATATATTTCAAAGAATCCGGATGACAATATAGAAAAAGAATATATTTCAAAGAATCCAACTGATACTGCAGAAAAAGAATATATTTCAAATAACGAAAAAGGCAATCAGGACTGCCTTTCAAAAAACGAAAAAACAATTTCAGTCTATCCAAACGCTTCTGGATTCCTTGCATTTGTTTCAGATGACTTTTTAGGAAAAGGAGAAATTACAGAGATAAATGACAGACTTTATATGCTGCCGGAGGACTTTAAGATTAATACAAATATACGTTATCTGAGGACTGGACTGCTGCTTGGAGAGCTTGTGAAAGGCAAGGGCGCAGATGTGGCAGGTAATAAAGGCAAAAAAAATAAAGCCTCATATAACCGTGACAGCAGTGACAGCAAAAACGTCAGATTTGAACCGTCGCAGGCGCTTGCAATGGCACTTGATATGTACTCGTTTTCAAGGATAATTAATTTCAGGGCAGACGATATATCGGTTATAAAGTACTTAAAAGGCGAAACAGTTATGTGTCCGGACGACTGCACCTTAGAAAACGGCTGGTGTCTTATTACTGTAGACGATTTTCCTTTGGGCTTTGCGATAAAAAACGGCGATGTCCTGAAAAACAAATATTTTACCGGATGGAGAATGCAATGACATACCTTAATTTAAATGATTATGACGCTGTTTTATTTGACCTTGACGGTACAATTGCCGATTCAATGCATATATGGCGTGATATTGATATTGATTTTTTAAATATTTTTAATATAGAAATGCCGCAGGACCTTCAAAAGAACATAGAGGGTATGAGCTTTTACCAGACAGCAGTGTATTTTAAAAATACCTTTGGCATAAGCTGGTCGCTTGAGGAGATGATGGACTGCTGGAACCGGATGGCGTATGAGCATTATGAGCACAGCATAAATTTAAAGGCGGGCGTTATAGAATTTTTGAACAAAATAAAAAAGCATAATATTAAAACAAGTATATGCACAAGCAATTCAAGAAAGCTTACAGAGGTTTTTCTGGAGGCCAGAGATATAAATAAATACTTTGATATAATTGTTACATCTAAAGAAGTTACAAAAGGAAAGCCTGCGCCGGATATATATCTGCATGCGGCGGATTTATTGGGCGTTGATAACAGCAGATGCCTTGTTATGGAGGACCTTCCTGCGGGGATTATCGCCGGAAGAGATGCGGGCATGAAAACCTGTGCGGTTGACGATTCATATTCCAGCGATTTAAGGGAAGAGAAGAAACGTCTTGCAGATATATATCTTGATGACTATTTAAAAATAAAGTATGTATCATAATTTTAGAAAGCCTTTTTACTAGACAAAATCACTAATTTGTAGTATGTTTATTTATATAAAACTCATAAAATTTTGCACTGAAAACAATATTGAAGCAAGAAGCAATTTAGTTTCAAAAAATATTAAAGTAATAAATTACACAATGGGAGGTTAGTATGAAGAAATTGCATTCAATTTTATCAATAGTTTTGGTTTTATCACTTGTATTAACAGCATTTACAGGCTGCGGAGGAAAAAAAGATTATATTGATTATCTTGTACTTGTGAATAAAACACATAAGCTTCCTGACACATGGGAAGAAACAGTCAGGCTTAAAGAGTCAGAAAACAAGTATGGTGAGAAATATCTTGTAGAGGAAAAAGCACTTGAAAGCTTTTATAAGCTTCAGGAGGCTATGGCAAAGGAAGGCGTTGTTATTGAGCTTGACAGTACATATCGTTCTGTTAAAGAGCAGCAGCAGTTATGGGACGACTGGACAATAGAGTTTGGTGAGGACTATGTTAAAACATATGTTGCGGTTCCGGGCTTTTCAGAGCATCATACAGGACTTGCCATTGATATCTGCATTGAAAAAGGCGGAGTCAGAATCAATGACAATGACGAGATGATTGCTGAGAGAGAAATATTTGCAAAGATTCATGAGAAGCTTGCTGATTATGGCTTTATTCTTCGTTATCTCGAAGGCAAAGAGGATATAACAGGTTATGGTTATGAGCCATGGCATTTCCGTTATGTCGGCAAGGACGCAGCAAAGAAGATTACTGAAAAAGGACTTACATTAGAGGAATATTTAGACGAGAAATAGTTTAATAATAAGCGGAGAATTTAAATGAAGGATTTTTTGCCTATTAATTCAGAGGATATGAGGAAAAGAGGATGGGAACAGGCCGATTTTGTATATGTAATCGGGGATGCGTATGTTGACCATCCTTCTTTTGGTCCGGCAATTATCAGCAGAATACTAGAGGCTCACGGATATAAGGTTGCGATTATACCGCAGCCGGACTGGAAGGATGATAACAGTATAACCATATGCGGACGCCCAAGGCTTGGTTTTTTGGTAAGTGCCGGCAATATGGATTCGATGGTGAATCACTATACGGTTTCAAAGAAGAGACGTGCGACAGATGCATTTACGCCGGGCGGCGTCATGGGCAAGAGACCTGACAACGCTGTGGTTGTATACTGTAATCTGATAAGAAAAGTGTATAAAAATGTTCCTGTTATTATCGGCGGAATTGAGGCAAGCCTAAGAAGACTGGCTCATTATGATTACTGGACAGACAAGTTAAAGCATTCCATACTCATGGATTCTCATGCGGATATAATAAGCTACGGCATGGGTGAACATTCTATAGTAGAGATAGCAGATGCTCTTGACAGCGGAATTGATGTATCGGATTTATCATTTATCATGGGAACCGCATTTTTAACCAGACACCCTGAGAACTTTCCTGATGCAATTAAGCTGCCTTCATTTGATGAAATATCAAAGGATAAGAGGAAATTTGCTGAGAGCTTTTATATACAATATTGCAATACCGACCCGTATTCAGGTAAGCAGTTGATTGAAAAATATAATGATTATCAGTATGTCGTACAAAACCCGCCGGCATATCCTTTGACGACTATGGAAATGGATGACGTGTATGCACTTCCTTATATGAGGACTTATCATTATTCCTATGAGAAGGACGGTGGCGTTCCGGCGATTTCTGAGATTAAATTCAGCCTTGTAAGCAACAGAGGCTGCTTTGGCGGCTGTAATTTCTGTGCGCTGACATTTCATCAGGGCAGGATTATTCAGGTCAGAAGCCATGAATCCATTATTGAAGAGGCAAAGCTTTTGACAGAGGATAAGGACTTTAAGGGTTATATTCATGATGTCGGCGGACCTACTGCGAATTTCAGGCAGCCGGCATGCAAAAAGCAGCTTACAAAGGGTGCATGTACAAATAAGCAGTGCCTTTTCCCTACGCCATGCAAGAATTTAAATGTAAGCCACGAGGATTATGTGGCGTTATTGCGAAAACTTCGTGCGCTTCCAAAGGTTAAGAAGGTATTTGTGCGAAGCGGTATAAGATTTGATTATCTTATGGCTGATAAGGATAAGACATTTTTGACAGAGCTATGCAAATACCATGTAAGCGGACAGTTGAAGGTTGCACCGGAGCATGTCTCCAATGACGTGTTAAATATGCTTGGCAAGCCAAAGCATGAAGTGTTTTTGGAGTTTACAAAAGCGTATAAAAAGGAGAACGAGAGGCTTGGGCTTGACCGGTACATGGTTCCATACCTTATGTCCTCACACCCGGGTTGTACCATGAGGGATGCGGTAAAGCTGGCAGAGTATTTGAGGGATTTGGGATATATGCCTGAACAGGTGCAGGATTTTTATCCGACACCATCGACGATTTCAACGTGCATGTATTACACAGGGCTTGACCCGCGAACCATGAAGGAGGTCTACGTGCCAAAGAATCCTCATGAAAAGGCAATGCAGCGAGCACTTATACAATACAGAAACCCTAAGAATTACGCACTGGTCAAGGAGGCGCTTATACTTGCAGGCCGCGAGGATTTAATAGGCTTTGAAAAAAGATGCCTTATAAGACCTGACGGAAGGGTAAATAATCCGTCAGCTAAAAACGATAATGCTTTCCAAAAAAATCTCGTAAAATCCAGTGGTGATAAAAACAAGACTAAGAAGAAACGTATAATACGAAATGTTCATAAGAAATATTGACATTAATACTAAATATGGTATAATATAGAATATGTATAATAATTCAATTGAAAGTATTCTATTTGTTTAAATAAGGTAATAATACAAAAAATTCTTTTTAAATTTGATTACAAGGAGATTAATTATGAGTGAATTATTGGATGTTTTTGATTCAAAAATGAATCATATTGGTATAGCGAGCAGAGAAGATGTACATAAAAAAGGATATTGGCATCAAACTTTTCATTGTTGGATAATTCGCCAAGATGGGGATAACAAGTATGTTCTTTTTCAAATTCGTGATAAAGAAAAAGATGTAGCACCAAACAAACTTGATATTACAGCAGCTGGACATCTTAAAGCGGGTGAAAGTAAAGAAGATGGCTTACGAGAACTGAAAGAAGAGTTGGGGATTGTAGTTGATTATAAAAAATTGCATTATTTAGGGATCCGTATTACTGCATCTGAAAATCTAAAACAAATAAATAAGGAATTTGCACATGTGTATTTGTTGCATGATGATAAAAAGATAGAAGAATATATATTACAAGAAGAAGAAGTCGCTGGTCTTGTACAAGTTAATATAAAGGACGGCTTACGTTTATGTGCAAAAGAAATTGAAAGTGTTCCATGTAAATGTGTACGTAGAATTAATGGAGAAAATAAAATTAGTGAGACTGTCTTGCATTTTAATCAATTTATTCCAAGAATTGATTCTTATTATTATAAGATTTTTATAATGGCTGAAAGATTTTTTCAAGGCAACACATACCTCAGTATATAAAAGGGGATGAATAAATTGCAGATTATATTTATGCGTCATATGGAATCTGAAAAGAATATTTCAAAAATTTTTTCTTCATATAGAGACAGTGAAGAACTTACAGAACATGGCCTCAATATGGGTAGAAAAATTTCTTCTGTTATTCATGAATATATAAAAAAGAACAATTTTAAAGTAACTTATATATACTGTGCCAATTCTAAAAGAGCAATCACAACAGCCGGATTTTTAGCTAGCGAAATAAACGTTTGTGTTAAAGCATTTGATAAATTACGTTCAAATAATAGTGGTGCATTAAAGGGAAAAACAGAAGAGGAAGCACGTATGATAAATCCATTGTTTGTAAAGCAATTGGAATTATATAGGGCTGGTTTATTTAGCTCATATGATTTTGTAAAGGTATATGAAAGAGAAGATAAACGCAGTTTTGAAAAAAATGTTGCAAGTTGTATTGAAAATATTTTAAATGATACTTCAGAGGATTTGAAGATTTTCGTATTACATCATTCTTCATTAACTGCTGCTATGATTTACTTTGCAAGGAAATTTTATAATTATCCTAGTGATTTTTATGGTAGAGTTGAATGTGATTTGGGTAATATATATCTTTTAGACTTAAATGAAATTATATTATGTAACAAGCCTGCCTCTGAATTGCTAAATTTATAGATATGAAATTAGATAATATTTTAAAAAAACCAAAAGAATCTCTGGAATATATGGAGCGATTGGTTAACGATGGTTCGCCAAGTAATTTTTCTTTTATAAATACTACATCTAGAGAGACTTGCCCATTATATGCTTCAAGATTCAATTTGTGTGCAATAATTGATCAATCATCAAAAATAGAAACGATAGGTAAGATACCATTAATCAAACTATCTGAGTGTTCTATTGGAGAAGATTATGTCTTTGCACACCCAGATTGGAGAAATAGAAATATTACGTTTGATTTGTTCGAAACAGATTTTTCAGTTATTCCAACATCCAGTTCAAGAACTGTTAAGTTGGAAAACTATAATTATTATATTAAAATGTGTTATCCTGGAATATTAGGACGTATTACACGTGAACTTGAAGTCCAACATATTAATTCAAGTATTGATATTACAAATGTTTTGAATACATTAACTAGTTGCGCACAGGTTCCGTCATTTTTGTCTTTTTTCCCAGAAACAGGTGGAAAAATATTTAAATATCCAGAAGGAGAAATTGGATATGTCGTTAGAGATTCCACTCCAATTGGGAAAAAAGTCAAAGACATTCATGCTATAATACCTGCTTTTTCGTTATACTCACAAGATAGAGGTAACGATGATCCTGCAATTATAAACCAAATATTGGATGTAAAATCAGATCCTATAAGTTATCTTTTAGAACAAATTGTTTTTAAAGTTGTTGATTGTTTTTTTTCATGTGTTTTTATTGGCGGAATTCAACCAGAAATGCATTCTCAAAATTTTTTGTTAGGAATAGATAAAAATTTAGATGTTTGTAGTATAATTTTGAGAGATTTAGAATCTGTTGATAAAGATATTACTATCAGAAAAGAGCTTGATCTTTCAATTGATTTTTTGAGTTATCCATTTAAGTGTATAGATAAGAATCAATATAATTATAAAATTAAACATAGTTTTATGTATGATCATAAACTTGGTGAGTATTTCTTTTCTCCATTATTAGATTGTATTCGTAAGTCTAAAACAGTCAATACAGATAATATTGAAACAGAGATAAAAAATTATGTTAATAATAAATATGGAGATAAATTATTTAACTTTTTTCCAGACAACAACATGTGGTATAAGTTTAAGAATGTACTAATTGATAGAAGCTCTGAAAAAAGACCATATATACAATTAGATAATCCTAGATATAGGTAGAGGTAATACAATGAAATTGGCAAACATTTTAAAAAGTGATGAATCGCGTTCTTTTTTTAAAAGGGCATTTGATTGGATAGTTGCAGCTATAATAGGTGCCGTTGTTTCTGGCTTTTTTACTGGAAAGTATCTATGGACAATATTTATTTCTGTTTTACTTTTGGTTTGTGGAATTATTTATGTTGTTATTCTCAGTCATTCCAATAGCAAATATGATATACTTAAAATTTTAAGGTCTGAATTAAATGCAGGAAACTATCGACATGTTATTATGATTGGTTATTCTTTAAGTCGTCAATTACATTTAAGTGGTAGAAATACATTACGATATGAAATAGGCAAATTAGTAGATAAGGCAACTACTCATTTACAATTAGAACAGGATATACGTATAAATGATGATAAACTATCTATTGCATATATAAAAGCAAAAAATTTAATTGATGACTTGGGGTGGACCTCATATAAATTACAATATGTTGATATTGCAATAGAAAAAATTTCAGCAGGAATAAAATTAGCTAAAGAAAAAAAATATTATACACTTGCGGTAAAAGGCTATCGTCATTTAGTTGGAATACTAGATGAAAAAGGTGATTTTGATGGAAGAAATGAAGCTATAGAAAGTGCAAATAAAATATTATATGACACAAATTATAGGAATAGTTTTAAAAAAATAGAAGATTATGAACATGTAGTTGCTGAATTTGAGTATGCATATGCAAAAACGTTAATAGATGACAATTCTGATAAAGCTCTTGAAAGTTCTGAGAAGTTAAAAATTTATTTTTCAACGGAAGTGGCAGATGATCCTGAACGCTATGTTAAGACTCTTGATTTAATTGGAGATATATATGCACATTATAAAAGCCCGACAAAATTAAAAATTGCGAGAGAGACTTATTTAGATGGTATTTCTGAATGTGAAAAAACAGGTAGAACTGAAAGATTAATTCGTACATCAATAGATTATATTGACTTATTATTGAAAATGTATAATAATAAAAATGTTTATTCAACATCAGATTGGGAACAAATTGATTCTGAAGAACTAGATATATATAATAAAGCCTATGAATGTTCTAAGAGAGTTGAGAACAAATATTATATTTCTAGATTGAAAAAATCACACAAAAAATATTTGAGAGATAGAAAGGCTAGAATATAACTTCTAATTGCAATTATCAACTTTTAATATTATAATATATTCTATTATTAATTATAATTCAAAAGTCTAGAGGCTTTCCTCTAGACTTTTGAATTATAAAAATCACCTCTTATGCGGGTGAAGCAACAATATGATTATAGTACAAATATAAAGGTATAGAAATATTAGATAAACATTTGATGCCGAATTATGTGGATATGTTTGTAAGTGCTTTGCCAAAATACAGTGTGTCATTATTCATAGGTTATTTAAAAGAAAAAAATACACTAATATTATTTGATAAACATGCAATTATAAAGGATAAGTTTGGTAATATTCATTTCTGGTCATAAGAGTATTATGTAAGTACAGTGGGACTAAATGAGTCAACCATAAAAAAGCATATACAAGATCAGTAAAAAGCTGATAAATTGCATATAAATGATTTACGAATTAATAAATTATCAAAAAACGGAGAATTGTAATTATGAAACTACAAAAGGGCGATTACGGATACCTTTCAAACCGTAAAAGGATGCAGTTAATAAAAGTTATAATAGGTATTGTGCTTGTATTTGCGGTGCTTTTTACCGGTATCATTACAACCGGAACAAAAAACAACCTTCTTACGGTAGGCTCAATTCTGCTCGTGCTTCCGACGGCAAACTTTGCGGTCAATCTGATAGCAATGATGAAGTTTAAAAGGCTTAAGCAGGCAGAATATGATGAATTTTCTAAGGCCGCAGAGGGAAAGGTGACATCCTGCGATATGCTTGTTACTGCGAATCAGAAGCTTGTGCCGTTGCCGGTATCCATTATTTATAAGAATGGCATTGTTTCATATACAAACCTTTCCGAGAAGTTTAACCGAAAGGACGCCGAGGAGGATATGAACAGACTTTTAAAAAGTATCGGCTGTCCGGTCGGCATAAAAATCATGAATGAATGGAAGCCATTTATCAGGCAGGTGCAGTCTATAGAGGCCCCTGCCACAGATGAAGAAAGGCAGAAGCTTGATGAGATAAAATATGATTTGCTGAAATATTCTATGTAATGATATACAGGCGAAGGATAATAATATGCAAGTATTATAAAAACTTATTATTTCAACATGATTAGAATATATAATCTGCATTTGTCATGAAATTATATTTAAGAGGTGTATTTTGAGAACAGTTATAATCAACCAGAATGAAGCGGGGCAGAGGCTTGATAAGTTTTTGCTTAAATACATGAATCTTGCCGGAAAAAGCTTCATTTACAAGATGCTTCGAAAGAAGAATATTGTGCTTAATGATAAAAAATGCGATGGCTCGGAAAAGCTTAATACCGGTGACGAGGTTAAGCTTTTTCTTTCCGAGGAAACCATTGAAAAGTTTACCGAAAACAAGACGGCAAAGCTTGATGTGGACACAAGCGCATTGGACATAGTTTTTGAAAATGATGATATAATGATTATAAATAAGCCTGCCGGAATGCTTTCACAGAAGGCGGAAAGCGGAGATATCTCGCTTGTGGAGCTTGTTACAGCCTACCTTGTTAATAAGGGGAAGCTTTCTGAGGAGGATTTAAAAACCTTTAAGCCTGCTGTCTGCAACCGTCTTGACCTCAATACCAGTGGTCTTGTTGTGGCCGGAAAGTCACTTGCAGGACTTCAGGTTATGTCGGATGCATTTAAAAGCAGAGCCATTAAAAAATATTATCTTTGCATTGTTGACGGCGTGATTTTAAAGGCGGACCGTATAGATGCATATATTTATAAGGATGAGGCGTTAAACAGGGTGGAAATCTGCGATGTGGACCGTGAGGGTGCACAGCATATTGTCACCGAATATGAACCGATAAGCACAAATGGAAAGCTTACGCTTTTAAGAGTTCATCTTATAACCGGACGCTCACACCAGATAAGGGCGCATCTTGCTGCAATCGGACATCCTGTGATTGGCGACAATAAATACGGTGATGTTGTGAAAAACCGTTATTTCAGAGGTCGATACAAGGTTAAAAGCCAGCTTTTGCACGCCTATAAGCTTGTTATGCCTGAATTTAACGGTGATTTTAGTGAGCTATCAGGCAAGACTTTTGAATCACAGATACCGGACGGCTTTGTTGCTGTTGCTGAAGGCGAAGGACTTTCGCTATAATTTTTACAAGGATTGAAGCCGGTTTAGACTAAATTAATATGTTTTATTTAATAAATTCGGAGGGGTTATGGCAACCTGGAACACAAGAGGACTTCGAGGCTCCACACTTGAGGAGCTTCTTAACTATACAAATGAAAAATACAGGGAGATTGGGCTTGCACTTATACAAAAGGTGCCGACACCGATTAAGCCGATAAATATTGACAAGGAGACACGCCAGATTACGCTTGCTTATTTTGACCAGAAGAGTACTGTCGATTATATAGGTGCTGTGCAGGGAATTCCGGTATGCTTTGATGCAAAGGAATGCACAACAGACACATTTCCGCTACAGAACATTCATGAGCATCAGATTAAATTTATGGAGGAGTTTGAAAAGCAGGGCGGAGTTTCATTTATAATACTTTTTTATACTTCAAAGGATGAAATATATTATATACCGTTTAAGGACGTAAAGGCTTTCTGGGAGCGTAGTGCGCAAGGTGGAAGAAAAAGCTTTACCTATGATGAGATAGACAAAAGCTACAGGATTCACGGCAAAGGCGGGGTATATGTTCATTATCTGGAGGAGCTTAATCATGACCTTGCCGGTAGAGAGTAAAATGTTTCAAGCTGTAAGACGCCAAATGACATAAAGTATAAATATTTAAGTCGAAGCCAGCGGAGGCAGAGAGTAAAAAGTTTTTTAAATTGTATATTGACATAAAGGACTCTTTTCGATATAATCTAGCAAAGCAGTATGCTACTATGGTAGCAAATTAGAACTTTAACGTATTAAAGCAAATGGAGGAAAAGACATGAAACAACTTGTACATACTCCTGAAGGAGTAAGAGATATTTATGGAAATGAATATGCAAAAAAACTAAAAATTCAGGATAAAATACATCATGTCTTAAAAAGCTACGGATATGATGATATCCAAACTCCGAATTTTGAGTTTTTTGATATATTCAGCAAGGAAAAAGGCAGTGTAAGCACTCAGGAGATGTTCAAATTCTTTGACAGGGATAACAATACATTAGTTTTACGCCCTGATATGACGCCGCCTATTTCAAGATGTGTGACAAAATATTATCAGGATGAGACACTTCCGATACGCTTATGCTATCTTGCAGATACATACACAAACAATAACAGCTTTCAGGGTAGACTGAAGGAAACTACACAGCAGGGTGCGGAGCTTTTAGGCGATGAGACAAGCGATTCGGATGCAGAGATGATTGCAATGATGATTGAGTGTCTGCTAAAAGCCGGTTTAACAGATTTTCAGATTGATATAGGTCAGGTTGAATTCTTTAACGGACTGGTTGAAGAAGCAGGCATGGATGAGGATACTGAGAAGCATTTAAGAGAGCTTATCGAGATTAAAAATTTCTTTGGCGTTGAGGAGCTGGTAAACAGCAGCAGTATGGAGCAGTCATTAAAGGAAGTCTTTTTGATGCTGCCGAAGCTTTTCGGCAGTTATGAGCAGCTTGCTCTTGCAAAGAATTTAACCGGCAATGAGCGTTCACTCAACGCAATCAGGCGTCTCGAAAACATTTACAGACTGCTTACATACTACGGGCTTGAGAAATATGTTTCCTTTGACCTTGGTATGCTTGGAAAGTATAAATATTATACAGGTATTATTTTTAAGGCGTATACGTATGGAACAGGAGAGGCAATCGGCTCAGGCGGACGCTATGACAGCCTTATGAAGCATTTCGGAAAGGACTGTCCGAGCGTAGGCTTTTCAATATGTATTGATTTTCTTATGGCTGCAATGGACAGACAGAGCATTTTCATTGAGACAGAAAAAACAGATGCAATGCTTGTTTATGCGCCACAGGAACAGGAGACCGCAATTAGACTCGCCACACATTTCAGAAAACAGGGCATGAGCGTGCAGCTTACAAGAAAGCGCTCCGGTCACGAGCTTTCGGAGTATGAGCGTATGGCATCTGAAAATTTAATAGAAAAAATAATGTGCCTGGATGCTTCAAATGGCATAATAACAGAGAAGTGCCTGGCAGACGGTACTGAAAGCATAGTATCTATACCCGAAATCCTGAATTAACATATATTTTTCAGTCAGAAAGGACTAATATGAGATATTTAACTATAGCGTTGGCAAAGGGCCGCATGGCAAAAAAATCAATGGAATTATTTGAGCAGATAGGTCTTTCCTGCGAGGAGATGAAGGACGAAAAGACCAGAAAGCTTATTTTTGTAAATGAAGATTTAAAAATCAGATTCTTTCTTGCAAAGGCGAATGATGTGCCTACATATGTTGAATACGGCGCAGCCGATATAGGCATCGTCGGCAAGGATACTATATTGGAAGAGGGCAGAAATTTATACGAGGTGCTGGATTTAGGCATTGGCAAGTGCAGGATGTGCGTTTGCGGTCCTGAAAGTGCAAGAGTATTTCTCAAAAACCATGAAATGATGAGGGTTGCCACAAAATATCCGCACATCGCAAAGGACTATTTTTATAATATCAAGCATCAGACCGTGGAATTTATTAAACTCAACGGCTCAATTGAGCTTGCGCCAATCGTAGGACTTTCAGAGGTGATAGTTGATATTGTTGAGACAGGCTCAACTCTTAGGGAAAATGGTCTTGTCGTTTTAGAGGAAATCTGCAATCTTTCAGCCAGAATGGTTGTAAACCAGGTAAGCATGAAGATGGAGAACGAGAGAATCACGAAGATTATTTCCGATATGAGAGCTTTGCTTCAGAGCAGATAATATGACATGAACGAGCATATATAATTTATAAGAAATATACTTCATAGAAATGTACTTCAAAGAAATTAAGTTGGGTCTTTTTACAGATTCAATACAAGCCCGTCCGCTTGGCTCGTTGCTTGCGGGAATAAATTCAGGTAAGTGTATTATGGTAAAAGGAGAATAGTCATGAGAATTGTTAAACTTAATAATGAAACAAAGAAGGATATTTTGGACAATCTTTTAAAGAGAAGCCCGAATAATTATGATAAATTCACAGATACAGTAAATGAAATCGTAAACAATGTCCGTGAAAATAAGGATGAGGCAATATTCGAATACACAAGAAAATTTGACGGCTGTGATATAAATGCTTCAAATATTCTTGTTACAAAGGATGAGATTGACGAGGCTTACACGCTGGTTGAGCCTGAGCTTATAGATGTTATCAGGAAGGCACTCGTAAATATCAGGACGTATCACGAAAAACAGAAGCAGTACAGCTGGTTTGACAGCACTGCAAACGGTACTATTTTAGGACAGAAGGTTACGCCGCTTGACGCTGTTGGCGTGTACGTACCCGGCGGCAAGGCTGCGTATCCATCATCGGTGCTTATGAACATTATTCCGGCACAGGTTGCAGGCGTTGAAAAGATAGTTATGGTAACGCCTCCTGGCAAGGATGGAAGGGTCAATCCGGGAACACTTGTTGCTGCCAATGAAGCAGGTGCTACACACATTTACAAGGTCGGCGGCGCACAGGCAATTGCCGCACTGGCATTTGGAACACAGTCTATACCTAGAGTTGATAAAATCGTAGGCCCGGGAAACATATTTGTTGCGCTTGCAAAGAAGGCGGTGTTCGGTTTTGTCGGTATTGACTCAATTGCAGGCCCGAGCGAAATACTTGTACTTGCCGATGAAACTGCAAATCCGAGATATGTTGCGGCTGACCTGCTTTCACAGGCAGAGCATGACGAGATGGCGAGCGCAATCCTTGTAACCACTTCAGAGGAGCTTGCAAAGCAGGTCTCAGAGGAAGTAGACGGATTCGTTGCAACGCTCAGCAGAAGGGATATCTTAGAAAAGTCGCTTGAAAATTATGGCTACATTTTAGTTGCCGACAGCATGGATGAAGCGATAGACGCTGCAAACCAGATTGCATCAGAGCACCTTGAAATCGTGACAAAGGATGCCTTTAACACTATGACAAGGATAAAAAATGCAGGTGCAATCTTTATCGGAGAGTACAGCAGCGAGCCTTTAGGCGATTATTTTGCAGGTCCGAATCACGTGCTCCCTACAAACGGCACGGCAAGATTCTTCTCTCCTTTGGGAGTAGATACATTTATAAAGAAATCAAGCATTATATCATATTCGAGAGAAGCATTGGAGCCAATCCACAAGGATATAATCAAATTTGCCGAGGCAGAGTATCTTACCGCACATGCAAATTCGATAAAGGTAAGGTTCGAGTGAAACAATGAGCCAAGCAGCTTCAATCCCCGTGCATGCACGAAAGATTGAAGATATTTGGCGAATGTCCGTACATGAGTAACGCAAAGCGGAAGCTTGGAGTTACGAATGGCGGAACGATTGTGAGAGTTGCGCTAGCAACGGAGCAATCGTGTTTCACTATATATAATGCCAAGCAGCTTCAATCACCGTGCACGCACGAAAGATTGAAGAGAGCAATCGTGTTTCACATTTTATGAAATATATGGAGGATAAAATATATGGAACCTAGAATTGCGAAAATCACAAGGAAAACCAAAGAGACAGATATTAAATTAGAGCTTAATTTAGATGGTTCCGGTAAAGCCGAAGTTTCTACCGGCATAGGCTTCTTTGACCATATGCTTAATAGCTTTGCAAAGCACGGCTTCTTTGACCTTAAATTGACCGTTAAGGGCGATTTAGAGGTCGATACACATCACACTATAGAAGACACCGGAATAGCTCTTGGAGCGGCAATTATGAAGGCAGTAGGCGACAAGGCGGGCATAAAGCGCTACGCTTCAAATATCATGCCCATGGACGAATCGCTCGTGCTTTGCGCTCTGGATTTATCTGGCCGCCCGTATCTGGTGCTTGACGCTGAATTTAAGGCAGAGCGCGTGGGGCAGTTTGAGACCGAGATGGTAAAGGAATTCTTCTATGCAGTTTCATATGCAGCAATGATGAACCTTCACATAAAGGAAATACACGGCGACAATACACACCATGTAATTGAGGCAATGTTCAAAGCATTTGCAAGAGCACTTGATGAGGCTACAGCCTATGATAACAGGATAAACGGAGTGCTGTCGACGAAGGGAAGTTTGTGATTTTTTTAAAAGTTTAAATTGATATTGAAGTTAGCGGTGTTATTTGTTATTATATTGCCACGCAATGCGTAAAAAGTGAGGTGATATAATATGAAAAATACAAATACCGATTTAGAAAATCAAATATTTGAATTAACAAGCTTAAGAAATTGTACAGGGCTAAATAGAACAGCCTTTGCAAAAATGTTTGGAATTCCGATTCGAACAGTAGAAGATTGGGAATCAGGGCGTAGAAAAATGCCTAATTATTTATTGCGACTTATAGCATACAGAATAAATATCGAAAAAATATTTCAAGAAAGAAATAATATTTTTGTAAATGAGGATAACTCTCAAAAAGTTAGCATCATTACTGATGAAAATGGAAAAAGCATTGTCATTATTAATGATATACGTTTTAAATCAAGGCGTAATATCGATTGGAATGAAATAGAAGATTATTTAAAAGAATATATAGGTAAATGCTATGAGATAGCCGAAACTGCCGAGAAGATATATATAGGTTCAGATTTTCCAGATGAATTTGCTCATTCAATTGACACAAAAAAGCTTAAAGGGGCGAATATAAAAGCAAAAGCTAATATTTCTCCTGTTGTAGGTGGGTTAATTCAAATTGCTACAAATAAAGCAGAGTACCAAGATATTAATGGAAAACATAAATCAAAAGCCAAACTAGGCTGGTATAGATATGATACACGTTTTGGAATTCCAGCTTACAATGATAATGGAGAACTAGAACGATATAATATATTTTCTGCTAGAATGTTAGTCAGATGCGATGCAAACGGGAAATTATATCTTTATGATTTTGTAAGAACAAAAAAAGAAACGAGCAGGCCGCTTGAGCAATAGCTGTACGGTAGTAAACTTCGTTTCTTGTATAGTTATAATATATAATTATATGTTTTTTGTCAATATAATATTTATATAAAATTGATTTTATTTTCAAGCCTACTATATAGATAAAAATTCACTGGATAATTATAAAAAATAAAAAAGGAGTACAAAAATGTCTGATTACAAGAAGATAATAGCATGTTTTGAAATAAAGGATGGAGCAGCGGTTGTAGAAAAAAAGCACGGCAGCTTTACTTATGATGCCGTAGAGCTTGCAAAAGCATATGACAACAGCGGAATTGACAAGATGATGATTTTCGAACGTTCAGAAAATGACGCAGAGCATGAAAGAAATATAGGCATTATAAAGGACATTACCAGGTCTGTTGACTGTCCTGTGCTTTTAGGCGGCAATATTAAGAGACTTGAGGATGTTAAGAAATACCTTTATGCTGGCGCAAAATATGTTGTATATGATGTAAGCTGTGATGCTCAGGCAGCACTTATTAAAGAAGGCACAGACCGATTTGGAAAGGACACGGCGGTTGTCTATATTAATGATCCGGCAAAGCTTGCATGCGTGGAGCAATATATAAATGACGGTGCTTCGATTATTTATAATGACACAGATGATGCGGTAAATGCTCCTTATATGATAAACTGCTGCCCGAAAAACGCCGAGAAAATGGCGGAAGCATTTTCTGACGAAAACTGCAGGGCCGCGGTAGTAAAGCTTAAGCTTGAAGATGTAGCTGCGGTATTTGAGACGAAAAGAGCACTCAAAGAAGCTAAAATCGCTGTAAATACATTTGAATCAAGCGTTGCGTGGGCAGACTTTAAGTTAAACAGCGACGGGCTCATCCCTGTAATCGTGCAGGATTACAAGACCCTTGAAGTGCTTATGATGGCTTATATGAACGAGGAAGCATTTAATAATACGCTTGCGACCGGAAGAATGACTTATTACAGCCGCAGCCGCCAGTCCCAGTGGGTCAAGGGCGAGACCTCAGGACATTTCCAGTATGTAAAATCGCTTGACATTGACTGCGATAACGATACAATTCTCGCGAAGGTTTCACAGGTCGGCGCAGCCTGCCACACCGGCAACAGAAGCTGCTTCTTCACAAACCTTGCAAAGAAGGAGTATGACGAGACAAATCCTCTGATGGTATTTGAAGACGTCTACAATGTCATTATGGACAGAAAGCTCCACCCGAAGGAAGGCTCATATACAAACTATCTTTTTGACAAGGGCATTGACAAGATATTAAAAAAGGTCGGTGAAGAGGCAACCGAAATAGTAATCGCCGCAAAGAATCCAGACCCTGAGGAAATAAAATACGAGATATCAGACTTCCTCTATCATGTAATGGTGCTCATGGCGCTAAAGGGCGTGACATGGGAGGATATAACCAAGGAGCTGGCAAACCGGTAATTAGTCAGAAGCTTACAGTCTAATGAAAATTCGTTTTCTTTATGATGGTTTTTGTGTTTTGAGGTATAAATGATATGACAGATTTTACAGAAGTTAAAGCAAATTTAGAGCAGCTCGGATACAAGGTATCATGCTTTGATACCGCAAAGGAAGCCTGTGACTATCTGAATTCTGAAATCGATAATAAGAGCGTCGGCTTCGGCGGTTCTGTAACTATCGATAAAATGGGACTTTATGAAGCACTTGAGACCCACAATAAATTAAGCTGGCATTGGCGTATTCCTGAGGGTAAGAGTGCTTATGATGTACGCAAAGAAGCCCGCGACGCAGATATCTACATTTCTTCAGTCAATGGCATTGCGGTTAGCGGTGAGATAATAAACATTGACGGCAATTGCAATCGAGTGGCTGAAATATTCTACGGACACAAAAAAGTGTACCTTATAGCTGGTGAAAATAAGCTTGCTAAAGATTATGAAAGCGCATTGTACCGTGCGAGAAATATTGCGGCGCCGTTAAATGCTAAAAGGCTGAACAGAAAGACTCCGTGTGCCATAAAGGGAGACCGTTGTTATAACTGCAATAGCCCAGAAAGAATATGCAAGGGATTATCAGTGTTGTGGCAGAAGCCTTCTTCAGCAGAATTTGAGATTGTGCTTATTCATGAGGAATTAGGATATTAAATAATTATATAAATTTTTCAGATATGTAAATATGATGTGCGGTGGGATAGAAATGTTCCGCCGCTTTTTTATTTGTGTCTAGCATTACACGCAATATTAATCCCCCCTTATTTCTTTACGAATTTCTTTCATATAATCCTGCATAGCAGCCTCATTTTCAAATCCTGCTTTTTCAGCCGTACCTTTAAAAGCTTCCGAAACACGATTAAACGCAAGCATAGCTGAATTTGATTCATTTTTACGACATCTTTTTATTTCAGAAATCGCCTCAGAAAATTCCTGAACTTTCTTTTCTTTAATATCGTCAAGTCCTTCCTGAATTAGTTCACGTAATTCATCACAAGATTTAATGATTGACATAAGCAAAACCTCCTTGAATTTATATTAAAACTATAACTTAAATTTTCAATTCAATCAACAAGTAACTTATTAAACATTTTCTGAAATAATACTTTAACGTTGGCAAACAATAATCTAAAAGTGTTATTGAAGAAGCCTGCCGGATTTGTTATTATATAAATGACGGCTTTATAAATTTTTATAATAGGAGAGCACATTTATGGTTAGAAATATAAAGCGAATTGTTTTATGCGTGATAGCGGGTATTATCATCGCAGTTAATCTTAAGACCTTTGTATATACCGGTGGACTGCTGCCGGGAGGATTTGCGGGCGTAACTTTGCTGCTGCAAAACATTTCGGAGAAAATGTTTGGAGTGACGATACCTTATGGTCCGGTTTATATTTTGATGAACCTTGTGCCTATTATAATCAGTTACAAAAAGATTGGTAAACGATTTACGATATATTCATGCATTACAATCGTGATTGTGGCAGTGCTGACAGATATGATTCCGTCATACATCATTACCTATGATGTGCTGCTTATAAGCGTGTTCGGCGGTATTATCAACGGTTTTGCAATTGCACTCTGTCTGCTTGCCGGAGCGACCAGCGGCGGAACTGATTTTATTGCGATATACATTTCAGAGAAGTTCAAGGTCGATGCGTGGAATTATATTTTGATTTTTAATGCAGTTATCCTTGTGTTTGACGGTTTTTTGTTCGGCTGGGACTATGCTTTGTATTCAATAATATTCCAGTTCGTAACAACTCAGGTTATAAACACTGTGTACAAGCGTTATAAGAAAAACACATTATTTGTTGTTACCGACAATCCGCAAAAAATCATAGAAATCATCAACAAAGAAACTATGCACGGCGCAACGAAGATGGATGTCCTTGGCACTTATAAGGACACGCCAAGGACTATGATTTATTCTGTTATAAACGCGGAGGAGCTTAGGAAGGTGCTTAAGGACATTGAAAAGGCAGAGCCTGAGGCGTTTGTAAATGTCATGCGTACAGACCAGCTTATAGGAAGATTTTATATGCGTCCGAAGGATTGACGATGCAATATTTTTGCGTCTGAAGGGTTGGCAGAACAATATTTTTGCGTCCGAAGGATTGAAAGAACAATATTAACACGCCGAGGATTAATGTGGCGGGACGGAGATTATGATGAGAAAACTTGCATTATCCGATGAGATATTATTAACGATAGAAAAGCCTGTAAGATATATTGGCAATGAAGTGAACAGCGTGACAAAGGATTTATCAAAGATAGATATCCGCTTTGCCATGTGTTTTCCTGATGTCTATGAGATAGGTATGTCGCATCTTGGAATTCAGATATTATATGATATGTTTAATAAGCGTGAGGATGTTTACTGCGAGAGAGTATATTCGCCGTGGGTGGACCTTGATAAAATTATGCGTAAGCAGAACATTCCGCTGTTTGCCGTTGAATCACAGGACCCGGTAAAATGCTTTGATTTTCTGGGCATTACGCTTCAGTATGAGATGTGTTATACAAATATTCTGCAGATTTTAGAGCTTTCGCAGATTCCGATATGGTCGAAGGACAGGACAAATGAAGACCCGATTGTAATAGGCGGCGGACCTTGTGTATATAATCCTGAGCCGATAGCAGACTTCTTTGACATGTTTTATATGGGTGAGGGAGAGACAAGGTATTATGAGCTTTTAGACCTTTATAAGGAGTGTAAGAAGAATGGCTTTGACCGTCATGAATTCTTAGAGCTGGCAGCTGAAATACCGGGAATCTATGTGCCTGCATTTTATGATGTTGAATACAATGAAGATGGTACGATTAAGGCAATGACGCCGAACAATCCACATGCGCCGAAGACTGTACGCAAGGAAATACTTCTTGACATGGACACAGAGCTTTATCCTGACAAGCCTGTAGTTCCGTTTATTAAGGTTACTCAGGACAGGGTGGTGCTTGAAATTCAGCGCGGCTGCATAAGAGGCTGCCGCTTCTGTCAGGCAGGGCAGGTGTACAGACCTGTGCGTGAAAGAAGCTTAGAGTATCTTAAGGAAACTGCCAAGAAGATGCTTGAGAGCACCGGACATGAGGAGATTTCATTAAGCTCGCTTAGCTCAAGTGATTATTCGAACCTTAAGGGAATTGTTGAATATCTGATAGATGAATTTAACGGCAAGGGCATTAACATATCACTTCCTTCGCTTAGAATAGATGCTTTTTCACTGGATGTCATGAGCAAGGTGCAGGACATAAAAAAGAGCAGTCTTACATTTGCACCTGAGGCAGGCTCGCAGAGAATGCGTGATGTAATCAATAAGGGACTCACTGAGGAAATTATCCTTAAGGGCGCTGCAGAGGCATTTCACGGCGGCTGGAATAAGGTGAAGCTTTATTTTATGCTCGGACTGCCGGGAGAGAAAGAAGAGGACATAAAGGGCATTGCTGAGCTTTCAAATGCTGTTGCAAAGACTTATTATGCAGAGATTCCGAAGGAGAAGCGAAACGGACGCGTTATGGTAACGGCGAGCACATCCTTCTTTGTGCCAAAGCCTTTTACGCCGCTTCAGTGGGCGTCAATGTTTACGAAGGAGGACTATCTTGGCAAGGCCCGTATTGTAAATCAGACTATGAAGGAGCAGCTAAATCACAAGAGTCTCAAATACAACTGGCATGAGGCGGATGTAACAGTGCTTGAGGGCGTATTTGCACGAGGCGACAGGAAAATTGCACAGGTGATTTATACTGCATACCAGGAATTTGGCTGTGTATATGATGCGTGGTCGGATTTCTTTGATAATGATAAGTGGCTTGCTGCATTTGACAAATGCGGTATTGACATAGAGTTCTATACACTAAGGGAGCGCTCGCTTGACGAGGTATTTCCTTGGGATTTTATTGATGTGGGCGTGACAAAGGATTTCCTGAAGCGTGAGTGGAACAAAGCGATGAACGGTATCGTATCGCCAAACTGCCGCGAGAAGTGCCAGGGCTGCGGAGCAATGACTTTTGGTGGAGGTGTGTGTTATGAAAATAAGAATTAAGTTTTCAAAGACAGGCTGTGTTAAGTTTATGGGACACCTTGACGTAATGCATTACTTCCAGAAAGCAATGCGCAGGGCAAAAGTAGATATAAAATATTCTGAGGGCTACAGTCCTCACCAGATTATGTCTTTTGCCTCGCCTTTAAGCCTCGGACATACCACAAGCGGAGATTATTTTGATATAGAAGTGCATTCGACAGGTACATCAGACGAGATGATAAAAAGACTCAATGATGTGATGGTTGAAGGCTTTGAGGTTTTAAGCTACCGTAAGCTTCCTGACGACAGTAAGGCGGCAATGTCGTTAGTTGCTGCCTGTGATTATGAGGTTAGCTTCAGGGAAGGCTATGAGCCGGCTGATTTTGAAGCATTTAAAAAAGATTTTACATTGTTTTTGTCACAGAGCGAGATAAATGTAGTCAAGCAGACTAAAAAAAGCGAAAGACTTGTTGATATAAAGCCTCTGATTTATAAATTTAATATCAAAGATAAGACTATTTTTATGCAGCTTGCATCAGGCAGCATTGAGAATCTAAAACCAGAGCTGGTGGTTAAGGCATTTTTTGATTACAAGCAGTCAGAGCTTTCACAATTTGCGCTTCTTATACACAGAACGCAGATGTACGCCGATGCCGGTGATGAAGAACACAGGGTATTGATAGCCTTAGAGGACCTTGGAGAGGATATCTTATAAGCGTCATCTGTCGGATGATAAATATTTGGAGAGAATATATTATAAACATCATCTGTCGGGTGATAAAATTTCTGCAAAGCAAAGCCGAAAGGATTTTAATCATGAACAAACGAATAATTACCGAATATCAGGAGCATATTATGACTGCCATAATGGAGGATGGCAGGATTACAGAGCTTGATTTTGAAGACATGCAGCCGTCCATTCTTGGCTGTGTGTATGTAGGAAAGGTTAAAAATATTGTAGACAACATTGAGGCTGCTTTTGTGGATATCGGAGCAGCGGAGAACTGTTATTATTCTCTGAAGGAAAACCACACACATATATTTCTCAACCCCAAAAAAGATGACAGGCTTGTGGAGGGCGATGAAATTCTTGTTCAGGTGAGCCGCGAAGCGGTCAAGACAAAGGCACCGCTTGTTACGTCCGCAATTAATTTTGCAGGAAAATACGCTGTTTTGGTATTGAACAGACCCGGTATAGGATTTTCCTCAAAGATAAAAAACTTAGAGTTTAAAGAAGCAGTCAAAGAAGAGTTAAGCAATCTGCCGATAGAAGAGTACGGCGTTATAGTAAGAACAAATGCAGAGCATATATCGCCTGAAGAAGTTTCAGAGGAGGTTATGCAGCTTGTATTCTTAGCGGCAAGAATAACCGACAATGCAAAATTTTCTTCATGTTATTCTTGCGTATATTCGCCGATAAGACCTTATATAGCAAAGATTCGTGACAAAGCGGGCAGAGAAGAAGAAGAAATTGTGACCGATTCAGAGCTTGTGTATAATCAGATTATGGAGGAGTTCTGGGACAGCGACCAGATACTTGCCGGCCAAGTTAAGATGTATAACGATACATATCCTCTGATTAAATTATACGGACTTGAGACAGTGCTTGAAAAGGCGCTTTCACGCAAGGTGTGGCTTAAATCCGGCGGTTATCTTTATATAGAGCCTACAGAGGCGTTGACCGTGATAGATGTCAACACAGGTAAATTCATATCAGGAAAGGACAGCGAAAAAACATTTCTTAAAATTAATCTTGAGGCTGCCGAGGAAATAGCAGTGCAGATGAAGCTTCGCAACCTTTCGGGCATTATAATTATTGATTTTATTGATATGAATGATAAAGAAAATGTTGAGACGCTTGTAAGTGCTCTTAAAAATCACTTGAAGAATGATACCGTCAAGACGAACTTCATAGATATAACACCTCTCGGACTGGCGGAGATAACAAGACAGAAGATAAAGAAGCCTATATATGAGGTGCTAAAAAATACGTAAGACAAGATATTCCTGCGTTCTTCCAAAATCAATTAGGCTTGAAAACTTAAAAGAAGTAATTATATATGGAGAGCATATTGATTTAAAACAAAAATCAAGAGATTTTACTTGACAAACACATTGCAAAATGCTATTCTCTAAGAGTATGTGCCGCACAATGAGGTTTTTAAATTCTGCTTAGGGCAGATACCGAAGTTGGCGAGTAATGATAAATAGGAGGTGCCATATGTACGCGATTATTGCAACAGGCGGAAAGCAGTATAAGGTTTCTGAGGGCGATATCATCAGAGTTGAGAAGCTTGATGTTGAAGCTGGACAGACTTATACATTCGACCAGGTTTTAGCTGTAAGCGACGGTGAGCTTAAGGTAGGAACACCTACAGTAGCAGGCGCTAAGGTTACAGCTTCAGTTGTTGGCGAAGGCAAGGCTAAAAAGGTTATCGTTTACAAGTATAAGAGAAAGACCGGATATCACAAGAAGAATGGTCACAGACAGACTTATACAGAACTTAAGATTGAATCAATCACTGCATAAACGTTATGACCAGAGCATTATTCTTCGTGGATTCTGATGGAAGATATAAGGGATTTGAGATTTACGGACATACCGGGTATGCTGATGAAGGCGAAGACATTGTTTGTGCCGCTGTTTCAGCATTATCACAGAACACCGTGAATTCTATAGAAGCATTTACAGCGGATAAGTTCTCCTGTGATGTGGATGATGGCAGATTAAGATTTTGTCTGACAGATGATTATATCAGCGCAGAATCACAACTTTTACTTAACGCTTTAGTTCTTGGTTTAGAGAACATAGAGAAAGCGTATGGAAATGAATTTATTAATATCCGGACTGAGGAGGTGTAGACCTATGTTAACAATGAACCTTCAATTATTTGCTCATAAAAAGGGTGTTGGTTCTACAAAGAACGGTAGAGATTCCGAGTCTAAGAGATTAGGCGCTAAGAGAGCTGACGGACAGTTCGTATTGGCAGGAAACATTCTTTACAGACAGCGTGGAACAAAGATTCATCCTGGTACTAATGTTGGTATCGGCGGAGATGATACATTATATGCATTAGTAGATGGTGTAGTCAGATTTGAAAGAAAGGGCAGAGACAAGAAGAAAGTTTCTGTTTACCCAAAGGTAGTTAACGAATAATTATCACAGCTTGTAAAGCCGGTGCATACTTCGCATCGGCTTTTTTCAAACATGAAAAATATTGACACAATGATAGACATACCTGCGGATTGCTACGCACTACGTGCTTTTGACCCTGGTATCTATATATAGAAAGATGAGGGATATTCATGTCATTATTTGCAGACAGCGCAAAGATATTTATAAAATCAGGCAAGGGCGGCGACGGACATGTAAGCTTCAGACGTGAGCTTTTTGTTGCGGCAGGCGGACCTGACGGCGGCGACGGCGGTAAGGGCGGCGACGTTATATTTGAAGTAGATAAGGGAATGAATACCCTTTATGAATTCAGACATGTCAGAAAATATGTTGCAAAGAACGGTGAGCCGGGCGGCAAGAGCAGATGCCACGGCGCAAATGCCGAGGATCTTGTAATAAAGGTTCCTGAAGGAACCGTAATCCGTGAATTTGAATCCGGCAAGGTAATTGCCGATATGTCAGGCGATAACCAGAGAGCGGTTATTTTAAAGGGCGGCAGAGGAGGCCTTGGAAACATGCATTTTGCCACGGCAACGATGCAGGTGCCGAAGTATGCCCAGCCGGGCAAGGATGGCATGGAGCTATGGGTCATTCTTGAGCTTAAAGTTATCGCAGATGTGGGACTTGTAGGCTTCCCGAACGTGGGAAAATCAACATTATTATCAAGAACAACCAATGCGCGTCCGAAGATTGCAAACTATCATTTTACAACCTTAAATCCTAACCTTGGCGTTGTGGATATTCCGGGCGGAGGCTTTGTTATGGCGGACATTCCGGGACTTATCGAAGGCGCATCAGAGGGTGTGGGCCTCGGACATGCATTTTTAAAGCATATTGAAAGAACAAAGGTAATTATCCATGTGGTTGACGCCGCAAGCGTGGAGGGCAGAGACCCTATTGATGATATCCGCAAGATTAACAGCGAGCTTGAGGCTTACAATCCTGAGCTTCTTAAGCGTCCACAGGTGATTGCCGCAAATAAAATAGATGCGATTTATGATGAGGATGACAGCATTATTTCAATTCTTAAAGAGGAATTTGAGCCTGAGGGCATAAAGGTATTCCCTATATCGGCAGTAAGCGGCAAGGGCGTTGACGAGCTTTTATATTATGTAAACGATATATTAAAGGGCCTTGATTCTGCGCCGGTAGTATTCGAGCAGGAATACAATCCTGAAGAGATGCTTATACCTGAATCACTTCCATACACGGTAGAAAAATTAGAGGATGGAGTCTACTGTGTCGAGGGCCCGCGCATTGAAAAAATGCTTGGTTACACAAATATCGATTCAGAAAAGGGCTTTGAATTCTTCCAGAACTTCTTAAAAAACAACGGAATTTTAAAGGAGCTTGAGGAGCTTGGCATTCAGGATGGAGATACCGTAAAAATGTACGGTCTTTCATTTGATTATTATAAATAAATCTGATATTATAAAATTATATTATAGTAGCATTTATAGATGTTTTTACGCCATAAATTGTGTAGTAATCAGAATTGCATTCGGATATCTGCTATAATATGACATATATTAATATTGCCGCATAAAGCGGCGGATTGGAGATTTGCATGACAAGTAAGGAAAGAGCATATTTAAGAAGTCTTGCGATGACGATGGACCCGATTTTCCAGATTGGAAAGTCAAGTCTTACTCCTGAGATTACCGAGGCAGTAGCCGAGGCTTTGGAGGCAAGAGAGCTTATAAAGATAAATGTTTTAAAGAACTGCATACACGAGCCGAAGGATATTGCTGCAGTTTTGGGTGAGAGAACACATTCAGAGGTGGTACAGGTCGTAGGAAGAAAGATTACTTTATATAAGCCTTCAAAGAAGAAGCTTATTGAGCTTCCGAATACAGTAAAAACAAACAAGACAGTATAACCGAAGATAATTTCTTTTAAATTATAACCGCTTTACTGATATGAAATGGGGTGATTTATATGAATTCCAAAAAGAAGATAGGCATTATGGGCGGAACCTTTGACCCTATCCACAATGCCCATTTAGCGCTCGCACAGGCCGCATATGAACAGCTGGGACTGGATTATGTATTATTTATACCTGCGTGCCAGCCACCGCATAAGGACTCTGTTGAGGTCTCTGACGCTGACACAAGGGCGAATATGGTGAAGCTTGCAATTGCAGACAATCCGAACTTTGTCTTTTCCGACATAGAATTGAAGCGTACAGGAAATTCATATACCGTAGACACCCTGACGCAGCTTAAGGAGCTTGATAAGGACGCTGATTATTATTTTATTCTTGGCGCAGATTCGCTGTTCAGCATTAAAAAATGGTACAAGCCGGATGAGATTATGTCAAAGGCAGTTCTGGCAGTCGGCACCAGAAACAATAAAACGATAGAAGAGATGCGCGCATGTATTGATGACCTTAAGGCGACATTCAACGCTGATATAAGGCTTTTGGACTTTCCTGACCTTGATATTTCATCAACGGAGCTTAGAAATATAAGGGGTGAGGGTCATTCCATAAAATATCTTGTACCTGAGAATGTCTGCGATTTTATTACGGACAGCAAATTATATTTAAAATTAAAGAAATCACGAAAAGCGAAAAAAAGCTATGACAACTGATGAGATAAAAGAATTACTTATTAAGGATTTAAAGCCTTCAAGATACAAGCATACGATAGGCGTTGCATATACCGCCATGGCGCTTGCCATGAGATATGAACTGCCTTTAAGGCATACGGAGGCTGCGGGATTGCTTCATGACTGCGCAAAATGTATGTCGGATGATGATTTGCTTAAGTATTGTATTGACAATTATATTGAATTATCAGAAGCGGAGCTAAACAATCATGCACTCATACACTCAAAGGTCGGGGCAGTTCTGGCGAGGCAGAAATATAATATAGAAAATGAAGATATTTTAGATGCAATACGCTTTCATACTACAGGCAGACCCGGCATGACGATGCTTGAAAAGATTATATTTACGGCCGATTATATTGAGCCGGGAAGATATCTTGCAAGCAGGCTTGATGAAATAAGAAAGATGGCATTTATCGATATTGATGCCTGCATTTATATGATTTCATCAGACACGCTTCATTATCTTGAAATAACCGGCTGTGTGATAGATAATATGACAAAACAAACCTGTGAATTTTATAAAGAATATTATGAGAATTGGAGGAAAGCAAATGAATGATTCTAAGAAGATGGCAAAGCTTGCCGTAGAGGCTCTTGAGGAAAAGAAGGCCGCTGACGTTACTGTTATTGATATTTCAGACGTAACCTGCATTGCAGATTATTTTATCATTGCAAATGGTCAGAACAGCAATCAGGTGCAGGCTTTGGTTGACAACGTAACTGATAAGCTTGGCAGACTTGGCTACAACTACAGCCACATCGAAGGCTATAACGCCGCAAACTGGGTGCTTGTAGATTACAAGGATGTCGTGATTCATGTATTCTCCAGCGAGGACAGACGCTTCTATGATATAGAAAGAATATGGAGAGACGGAAAGTTTATTAATACTGAAGATTTGTAAAATGTAATAAGAGCGCCCGGTTCCATGCCGCATATTAATGTGGTTGATGGTATCGGGCGCTTATCATTGTATTCAGTAATTTAAGAAGGGATTGGTGGAATATTATGAATATAGCTGTGTTTGCCTCACACGGAGGCTCTGATATGCAGGCTATTATTGATGGCTGCAAGGATAAGCGGCTTGATGCGAAGGTTGTAGTTGCAATAAGCAATAATGCTGATTCCATGGCGTTAAAGAGGGCAGAAAACGAAAATATACCTCATTATTATTTGAGCGTTAAACAGTTTGAAAGTGAGGATGAACTGGCATTTAAAATTCTTGAAGTGCTTGAACAGTATAATGTTGATATGATTTTCCTCGCCGGATATATGAGACTGCTTCACAGCTTAATTCTTAAGCAGTATAATAATCGGATATTTAATATTCATCCTGCATTGCTTCCGAAGTTTGGAGGCAGAGGTATGTACGGCATGAATGTGCATAATGCGGTGATTGCCGCCGGTGAAAAGGAAACCGGCGTAACAATACATCGTGTAAACGAAATATATGACAGCGGTGAAATTATTGCACAGGCAAAGGTTGCAGTACTGCCGGACGATACGCCTGAGACTCTGGCAGCACGTGTGCTTGAAAAAGAGCATGAATTTCTGGTTGAGGTGATTGCTAAAATTATAGCGGGAGAAATAATGCTAGGATAAAATTTCATCTGCAAATAATTTATGATATTATGACTCGGTAATATTATTAAAAAAGCAGTTCAAGGCTTTGCTTAATGCGTAGCTTGGAACTGCTTTATTTAATCATTTACATCATTCTGAACAGACCGATAACCTTACCGATAACATCACATCTGTCAACAATAATCGGGTCCATATAGTCATTCTCCGGCTGAAGCCTGTAATGACCATTCTCCTTGAAGAATCTCTTAACTGTGACCGAATCATCAACCAGTGCAACGACAATCTCCCCATTGGACGCTGTAGAGGTCTTCTCGCAAAGTACCTTGTCACCGTCAAAAATGCCTACGTTCACCATACTGTCACCCTTGACATTGAGCATGTATGTCTCTTTGTTCGGAAGCATCTCAGCCGGCATAGGGAAGTAGTTCTCAATATGCTCAACAGCAAGCAGCGGAGCACCTGCGGCAACATTGCCAATCACAGGAACATTAACAATCTCTCTTCGTGTAAGATTGAATTCATCATCTATAATCTCGATAGCTCTCGGCTTGGTAGGGTCACGTCTGATGTAACCGTTCTTCTCAAGGCTCTCAAGATGCGCATGAACAGATGAGGTAGACTTAAGATTGACCGCCTCGCAAATCTCACGTACAGCCGGCGGATAGCCCTTGCAAAGTATCTGTCCCTTAATATATTCTAATATATCCTTCTGCTTGTCTGAAATCTTACCATAAGACATAATAAAAACCTCCATAATGTATCGCTTTTGATGTCAATATAGCATACGCTGAATAAATACAGGCAATATGTATATTATCTTAAGAATATAGTAACATATGTTCGATAAAAATACAAGCAAAATCCATACATTTGTTCGATTTTTTATCAAAAAGCATTGACAAACATTTGTTCTGGTGTTATGATGTATTCATCAGATACAGAACAAATGTTCACATAGAAAGGATGATACATTATGAAGAAGAGAAATAGCAAACATCACAGCATATTTAATTTATTCACTGTTTTTGTTCTCACAGCAGCTATTATTTGTTCAATTGGTTTTGTTGTTTCTGCAAAGTCGAATAAGTCATCTTATGATGCTGACTCATATTATCAGTCTATTAGAATAGAAGCAGGAGATACGCTGTGGACCATAGCAGAAGAGTATTGCCCGTCATCACATGATATACACGATTACATTGAAACAGTAAAATCTATAAATGACATTAAGAACAATACCATAAAGGCTGGAGATTATATTATTGTGACGGTATACAAGTAATTTATCAATCACGCTAGTTTCACTCTATCAATACATCAAAATGCAAATACAAATGAACTGTTTAGCCATTATATGCTTTTATAATAGGATTTAACAGTTCATTTGTGTTTTAAAAGGTTGTAAAAATAGATTAATATCGAGAGGTTTTATAATAGAAGTATAGGAGGAACAAACAATGGGGAAGATAGTTAAAGATACAATTCATGCAAATGGTATAGATATTGGTATTTATACTCAAGACTTTGAAAATGAATTTATTTCATTGACTGATATTGCCAGATATAAAAGTGATGATCCAACAGCAGTAATACAAAACTGGATGAGAAATCGTGATGTTATAGAATTGTTAGGATTATGGGAAAGGCTTCATAATTTCAATTTTAAACCCCTCGAATTCGAGGGGTTTAGAAAACTGGCAGGAGCAAATGCATTTACAATGTCGCCTAAGAAGTGGATAGAAGCCACAAATGCAATTGGAGTTGTTTCAAAAGCAGGCCGTTATGGTGGCACCTATGCACATAGTGATATTGCCATGTCCTTTGCAACATGGATTTCTCCGGAATTTCAGTTATATATCATGAAAGATTACAGGCGCTTAAAGACAGATGAAAATAGCCGGTTGTCTTTGAACTGGAATTTAAACAGAGAAATCTCTAAATTAAATTACAGGATACACACAGATGCCATTAAAGAAAATTTAATTCCTCCGGAACTAACTACTGAACAGACAGCTTATACATATGCAAGCGAAGCAGATATGTTGAATGTTGTGCTTTTTGGAAAGACGGCAAAACAGTGGAAAGATACTCATCCAAATGAAAGGAGCAATATGCGCGATATGGCAACACTTAATCAATTATTAGTGCTTGCAAATTTGGAAAGTTATAATGCAGTTTTAATTAGTCAGGGGAAAAATCAAAATGAACGAATGGTATTATTACGTCAACTAACAATACAGCAGTTACGAACATTAGAGACAATAAGTCTAAATAATCTGCCAAAGTTAGAATTGAACCAGCAAAGATATCAGATTTAATAACAGTTTTTGAAAAAGTAATACACTCGAAAGGTGGCATATTATGCACTTTATAGATGCAAAAGGAATATTATCTGCAAGTAACGGTATGAATATTTACAGAGGTTGTACACATGGATGTATCTATTGCGACAGCAGAAGTAAGTGTTACAGCTTTACACATGAATTTGAAGATATTGAAGTAAAACAGAATGCACCTGAGCTTTTGGAGAAGGCATTACGTTCAAAGAGAAAGAAATGTATGATTGGAACGGGCTCCATGTGTGATCCATATATGCATTGTGAAGACACACTTAAGCTTACCCGAAGATGTATTGAAATAATAGATTATTATGAATTCGGATTGGCAATACAGACAAAATCAAACAAGATACTCAGAGACCTTGACCTGCTTAAAAGTATAAATAAAAAGACAAAGTGCGTAGTTCAAATCACCTTAACTACATATGATGAAAGTCTTTGCAAAATTATTGAGCCTAACGTATGCACCACAAAGGAGAGGGTAGAAGCTTTAAAGGTTTTACGTGATAATGGTATACCTACTGTAGTCTGGCTCTCGCCAATCCTTCCTTTCATCAATGATACTGAAGATAATATTAAGGGAATTTTAGATTATTGCGTTGAAGCCGGAGTATATGGTATCATCTGCTTTGGTATGGGACTTACTTTGAGAGAAGGCAATAGAGAATATTTTTATAACGCACTGGATAAACATTTTCCCGGTATGAAGCAAAAGTACCACGACAGGTATGGATATGCTTATGAATTACCAAGTGAGCATAATAAAGAGCTTATGAAGCTGTTTATAGACATCTGCAAAGCAAATGATATAGTGCATGACGTAGATGCATGCTTTGAATATTTACATGAGTTTCCCGATAAATATGAGCAGTTATCATTATTTTAAAATAATAGAGGCGGAAGATTCCGCCCCATACGATATTTAAATATTTTAAATTAATATTGTCATGCAGCTGAACAAATTATGATATATTTATGGCTCACGTAATTTGACAGCATTCTTCGCACTGCGTCTGCGGTCCTCCTGAATAGCAGCATAGTGCTTACGAGTTGTATTCACGTCAGAGTGACCGAGTACATCAGCCACAAGGTATATGTCGCCAGTTTCTTTATAAAGGTTAGTACCGTAGGTGCTTCTAAGCTTATGAGGCGTTATATGCTTTAAGCTTGTTACCATTTCGGAATATTTCTTCACGAGATTTTCGATGCTGCGCACGCTTATTCGTTTGTTCTGAAGTGAGAGAAATAGTGCATTTTCGTGACCGGACACCGGTATTATCTTTTTTCGCTCTTCAAGATAATCGACAAGTGCATCATGCACCTCGTCACCAAAGTATACAACTACCTCCTTGCCGCCTTTGCGGTGAACCCTTATACCATCATTTTTCATGTCGACGTCTTTTATATCAAGACCTACACATTCTGATACACGGATGCCGGTTCCAAGCATGAGAGTCATTATTGCAAGGTCTCTTATCCTGGTTTTTTTATGATAAGCCTGCTGTTTCTTGGTCAAACCTTCGCCATTTTCGACATAATCGAGAAACATTGCGACCTCGTCAACATCGAACCTTATGATTTCCTTTTCGTGCTTTTTAGGAAGTGATACCAATGCAGCGGGATTATTTTTTATCATTTCGCTTTTATAAAAATAATTATAAAATGCCTTGAGGGAGGATATCTTTCTGGAAATTCCACGCTCCTTATTAACCTTGCCATAAGGATCGTTTTCATCATTGCTGTAGTATTTAAGATATTCCATATATTCCTCGATATCAAAGACCTTTAAATTGTCTAAGTCATCAAGAGTTATAGCTTTTAAATCTTTGCTTTTAAAATATGGATTGGTATCCTGTAAAAAATGAAAGAATATACGCAGATCATATGCATATGCTATACGTGTACGAGAAGCAGTATTCTGCTCAATTCCACGGAAAAATGTGGATACAAAGGGTGGGAGAGTAGCGATAAGTTCTCTTAGCTTTGTAGTGTTTTCTATATCAATTTGTTCATAATATGGTCTGTTATCCATAATAGACTCCGTTTCTCCACACAGGGGCGATAAAACATTAATACAGGTATTTTTCTTCGCATAGCGACTAATAAATTAATATTACAGGCATATATAAATAATGCTAAATATCCGGATTCCAACCCTCGATATTGCTGTTTACATATCCGGATTCCAGCCCTTGATATTGCTGTTTACATATCCGGATTCCAGCCCTTGATATTGCTGTTTACAATAGCTGTAAACATTCTTTCTTTTACGCCCGGATTATCAAGGTTGAGCTGACGTACCAGATTCTTGGCATATTCACGCTTGGTATTACCATCGGCAGGGCAGGGGTTTTTACAAACCGGCAGATTATACAGGTTTTTAAAGCCTATAACATCTGCTTCATCAACATAAATAAGCGGACGTATGAGAGTAAGGTTCATCTTATCAAGATATGTAACCGGTGAAAAAGAATTTATCCTGCCTTCAAATATAAGTGACATAAGCATGGTTTCAATTACATCATCCTTGTGGTGTGCATAGGCAATTTTATTGCAGCCAAGTTCTACAGCCTTTTCATTAAATGCACCTTTGCGCATCTTAGCACATAAAGAGCATGGATTAGATTCTTTGCGCTCATCGAATACGATTTGCTTAATTTCAGTATCGACTATAGTATAATTAATGCCTAATTCCTCACAAAGCCTTGCAACTGGTGATAAATCCATGCCTTCGAAGCCTACAGATACACTTATGGCCTCTATATCAAATTTATTCGGATAAAAGCGTCTGAGTCCGTGTAATGCATATAGGAGAGTCAGGCTGTCCTTGCCACCGGATATACCGACAGCAATTTTGTCGCCTTCATCTATCATGTGATAGTCATCGACAGCTCTGCGTGTGTAGCTTAAAAGCTTCTGAAGCTTCATAAAATAATACCTCCGTGTAAAAAAAGCAGTAGTGTAAATAAGGGTATTTATTATGTTATCTTTGAGAATCAATACATATGCAACTATTCGCGAAACACAGCTTTAACGAATAGTTATATATAAAATTATAGCATTTTGCACTGTTTTCGTCAACACTAATATATTTACGTAATGCTAATATTTAAGCAATATTTTAAACATATTAATATAGTCAATACCACCGGCTTAGCCGGTGGCTTGCTCTGCCCCTATAAGGGGCTTTTACCTGCTTGCGCCCGGAAGGCGCACTGATGGTCTGCTAGCTGCACCACATTCACAGCTGCCCTTAAAAGGGCTTTCTCAGTGCTTCC
>JAFRXK010000018.1 GCA_017442865.1 Lachnospiraceae bacterium
AAAGAGACGCTTGATTTTAATTCAACAGAAATTGTTTCAAAAAAAGAGAAAGAAAAAATTTCACAGCTTATAAATACAGTTGATGATAACAAAAAAGAGGAATTAATTATATATTATAGGTTGTTAATTCTCACAGAAATAATATTGTTGAAATATAAACAGTAAAAGTAATGAAATATATAGCACTTTACAAAATAGTGATTTGTATCAGAAGAAATATACTATTTTAGTTCCAAAACTCAAATAATGCAGGTGAATTTTAAAAAATTTACACGACGGAGAAGAAGACGCAGATGAGATAGAAGGTTTATTATTTCACTTAGTCCTAATTTTGTTAGCAATAAAACACATGGAATCCTGTAAATGATTCAATAAGCACAAAATCAAGCATACACTGGTCTTGGTTACAGCACCTCCAACGCTTCGCGTTGTCGGTCACGTTACTCCCTCATATACTAAGCCTACATACAATGCATAAATTTTTGCCCTGTCTCTTAACCGGGTGCACGGGCGTAACCAACCTCCTTTGCTTCGCATCGGAGGTTTTGTTACAACTATATATCAAAACGCCTCAACACCTCCAACGCTTCGCGTTGTCGGTCACGTTACTCCCTCATATACTAAGCCTACATACAATGCATAAATTTTTGCCCTGCCTCTTAACCGGGTGCACGGGCATAACCAACCTCCTTTGCTTCGCATCGGAGGTTTTGTTACGCCCTTATACACAAAAACAGCCACACAAAGCATTCTGTGCAAGCACAATGCTTTGTGTGGCTGTTTTTGTGCACCCGGTCTTATTAAACCCGATACGTATGTAAAAGGAGTTGTATTTGAAGCCGGTGCATCAGTTTATTTTGACTGGCTTAAAATGCATTGTATGGATGTTTGATATATTCGGTCTGTTTATCGTGCAAAAAAGACAGCTGCGTTCGCTGTCTTTTAAGGAGAAGATATTTTTTTTGCTTTGGGGTGTAGCAAAAAACTATAATGTAAAATGTATGGGGGTTTTACGAGAATTATAATAGCACCAATGAATAATTAAGTGTGCACAATCTTTTCAAAAAAATAGGATTCTTTTTATAAGAAATGCCCACATAAAATGCGGGCATTTGTCATATTGCTTATTTAATTTGAATATTTCATAATTTTTTAGTCATTTTTATAGCTAATTACAAGTCCGGCATGCCAAACCTGCGCCGGACAGGCTTAGTTTTATCTGATATATTGCCATTATGAGCATATTTTTTAAAAATTTAAAGGGTCATATGCAGGCTGAACCGGCGATTCTGCTGCTGAATACCTCTTAAAAATCGCTTCAAATTCTTCCTGAGTTATCTTTTCCTTCTTGATAAGCTCTTTAGCGCATGCGTGTAATACTGCCTCGTTGGCTTTGATTATCTCTTTTGCCTCGGCGTAGCATTCATCAATAATTCTCTTAACTTCCTCGTCAATGATTGTCGCCATATTCTCGCCGTAGCTTCTCGCATGTGCAAGGTCGCGGCCTATGAATACTTCTTCCTGGTCTGTGCCGCAGTTAATCATACCGACCTTCTCGCTCATGCCGTACTTTGTAACCATCGCGCGAGATATCTCGGTAGCCTGCTTTATATCCTGCGATGCGCCTGTCGTGATATCGTCAAATATAAGCTCCTCTGCGATTCTTCCGCCTAAAGATACCATAATGTTCTGACGCATTCTGCCCCTTGTTTCAAACATCTCGTCCTTTTCAGGAAGCGGCATTGTGTAGCCGGCTGCGCCAAGTCCTGTTGGAATAATCGAAACTGTGTGGACAGGTCCGACATCCGGAAGCACATGGAACAATATCGCATGGCCTGTCTCGTGATAAGCAGTAATCTTCTTGTCCTTTTCTGATATAACCTTGCTCTTCTTCTCTGCGCCAATACCGACCTTAATAAATGATTTATCAATGTCCGCCTGAGTAATAAATTCACGTCCGCATTTTGCCGTCTCAATCGCAGCCTCATTCATAAGATTCTCAAGGTCTGCGCCGGTAAAGCCTGCAGTAGTCTGTGCAACTCTTTCAAGGTCAACGTCATCACCTAAAGGCTTGTTCTTTGCGTGTACCTCAAGAATCTCCTTACGTGCAGCCACATCCGGCCTTCCTACGACAATCTTCCTGTCGAAGCGTCCCGGTCTTAAAATAGCCGGATCAAGTATATCAGCCCTGTTCGTTGCCGCCATAACGATAATGCCCTGATTTGCGGTAAAGCCGTCCATCTCAACAAGCATCTGGTTTAAAGTCTGCTCACGCTCGTCATGTCCGCCGCCCATGCCGGTGCCTCGTCTTCTGGCAACAGCATCAATCTCATCTATAAATACAATACATGGCGCATTCTTCTTAGCATTTTCAAAAAGGTCCCTTACTCTTGATGCGCCGACGCCGACAAACATCTCTACGAAATCCGAGCCCGAAATAGTGAAAAACGGCACCTTTGCTTCTCCGGCAACTGCCTTTGCAAGAAGGGTCTTACCTGTACCCGGACTTCCAACCATCAGCACGCCCTTCGGAATTCTTGCGCCAAGCCTGTTATACTTCTCAGGCTCCTTTAGAAAATCAACTATCTGCTCAAGGTCTTCCTTCTCTTCCTTTAAGCCGGCAACCTTTGAAAAATCAATGTTTCTGACCTCCTTAACCAGCTTTGCACGGCTCTTGTTGAAATTCATGATTCTGCCATTGCCACCGCCGGCACTGTTCATCGCACGATTTGTCATCATCATCGTGAAAAAGGCAACCAGGAACATGCCGAGAACGATAGGAAGCACAACATTTAAAAATGTACTGCTCTCAGGCACATCCTCAAGTCTGACCTTTACGCCATTGTCCATCAGCATTTTTCTGATATCTGAAACATTATCAACATTAACGAGCTTCTTTTTTCCGTCGGTAAGCTGTAAAATCACGGTACCCGTAGGAATCTCGCTGTTCTGCTCAATATCAGCAGACACAATCTCCCCCTTGCTTAACGAAGCAAGCATCTGGGTATATGACCATTCATCACCGGACTTTAATATAGTGGAAACCCACCATATAAGCATTATAAACGACAGTATAAACAATATATAAAATATCGTACCGCCTCTACCCTGTTTATTCTCCAATAGATTTTTCTCCTTTTCAGTTTTTAAGTTATATTAATCAGTAAATTCCACAACTCCGATGTACGGAAGATTACGGTATTTCTGGTCATAATCCAGTCCGAAGCCGACAACAAAATTGTCCGGTATCTGAACGCAGGAATAATCCACCTTCACATCCTTCTCCACACGTCTTGACGGCTTGTCTAAAAGCGTGCATATCTTTATGCTCTTAGGCTTACGATGCTTTAACAGCTCCAAAAGATACGACAGGGTTCTTCCTGTATCAATAATATCTTCTACGATAAGCACATCCCTGCCCTCTATCGGCTCATCAAGGTCCTTCATAATCTTTACCCTGCCTGTGCTTACTGTTCCCGAACCATAGCTTGATATCGACATAAAATCAAAGGTAACAGGTACGTCAATGTATTTTGCAAGCTCACATGAGAAAAATACTCCGCCCTTGAGTATACATATCATATGTATATCCCTGCCCTTATAGTCCTCATTAATCTGTCTGCTTACCTCAATAATCTTCTCTTTAAGCTCCTCTTCACTAATTAATACTCTGATCTCCTCCATCGTATATTCCCCTTTTTCATATTCATATAAAATGTTTTATCTTCAGCCGCACGCCGCAGCAAATTAAAAGCAGTGCCGGAATGCAGCATTTATCACTTTACAAGACTGACCTCAAGTATGGTCTTCGTTGTATCGGTTACCTTGTATTTTTCGCTTATGCGATAACCAGTCACCCAGATAATATCGCTTCCGTCTGCAAGAAGCAAAAGCTCATCCCTTAAATCTGACGGAATCTTCTCATCAATCATATATCTTGCTATGGTCTTGGTTCCACCTGAAAATGCAATCGTATCTCCGGGTTTTCTTGTCCTTACTTCAACCGTATTTATTATTTTATCATAATCAAACCATTTAGTATACATATTTTTTGGAATTATTTTGTCTTTTTCTCTCTCAAAAACACGCATTTTAATTTTATCAGCAGTATAAGAAGCAGCCCCCTCCTTCTTTGCTTCATCCCTTAAAATCAGCCTGTCATAAGAGCGGATGGCAGTCATTCCATAAGGCAGGTTAAGGCTGTGCCCTGTGTCATTATCCACAAGCTGCGCAGTGCTCTCAATGTGCTTCATCGTTATATCCTTTCTGCGGCCGCAAAGCCTCTCAAAAGCATTCATCAGCACATATTTTCGCATTACAGACGGCAGACTGCAAAGCCTTGCATTATCAAGAATTATCTCGCCCTGTTTTATGTCAGAAATCTCCCCAAAAATCCTTTTTGCCTCGCTGTCCAGGTACTGTTCAGCCTCTGAAAGCCTGCTGCCCGCCAGCGCAATATTATCTATCGCTCCCTCGTTTATATTTTCAACGGCGTAGCCTAAAATGTTCTTTCTAATCTTATTCCTTGTATATTCCTCGCTTAAGTTTGTGCTGTCGGTGCAGTATTCAAGCCCCTGCTCCTTAAGAAACGCCTCTATTTCACTTCTCTGTGTACAAAGCAGCGGTCTGATAATACTGCCCCTTACAGGCTGTATGCCCGAAAGTCCTCTCACGCCGCTTCCCCTGATAAGATTAAAAATAATAGTCTCGGCATTGTCATTTTTATTGTGGGCAACCGCAATCTTACTTGCCCTGCCTTCATCTATAAATGAATTAAAGCATTTGTATCTTGCGATTCTTCCTGCCTCCTCCTCGGTTAAATGCTCATCGCGCGCCATCGCAGGAATATCATAGTACACCGTTTCAAGCTTCACTCCAAGCCTTTCACAAAGCCGGGACACATACTGCGCATCGCGGTCCGCCTCGCTTCCCCTTATGCCGTGATGAACATGAACCGCAATGATATCTATTCCAAGCCTCTTTTTAAGCAGGCAAAGCACATAAAGAAGACAGACTGAATCAGCACCACCCGATACTCCGACAAGCACTGTATCACTCTGCCTTAACATATTCTTTTCTTTTATATACCGGTAAATCTTCTCAACCATATTTTTCTCCGAAATAGCACTCTCAAATTTTCAGGCAGAATGCCTGACACACAAATTATATAATAAGTATAGGTTAAGAAAAATAACCAGTCAATTGTTTTTTATCTTTTCCATATTCCTGCGGCAAGCACAGTCATATCGTCCGCCGCCCCATCAGCCGGCTTTAAAAGTTCAAGTATTTTTGCCGCAATATCCCTTGGATTATCGGAATCAATATCAAGAATTATATCCTTCATGACCCCTTCTTTATCAATTTCATCTATTGCATCCAGCACGCCGTCCGTCATCATGATAATAATATCGCCGTCCCTTAACTTATAATCAATAACCTTCCCAGCAAAATCATTTATAACGCCTGCCGGAAGCGAAGGCGCATATATAACCTCAACCCTGTTTTTTCTCCTGATAAATACAGGCGGCGCGCCAAGCTTAACTATTTTCAGCTGCGCATTTATCATGTCAATCACGCCGATATCAACGGTCGTCGGCTGGTCATCCTCATGCATCAAAAGTACCGAATTGACGGTTCTTGAAACCTGCTCTGCGGAAAAACCGTTTTCCAGAAGCTTCTCTGCCATTCCTATCGCAATTTTACTGTGCTGTGCCGCATTTTTGCCCGAGCCCATGCCGTCCGACAAGCCTAAAAACATTTTCTGCCCCATCAGGCTCATTACCGCAAAGCTGTCTCCCGAAACGCTTTCACCCTTCTTTCTCTCTCTCGCAACACCGTATAAAATCATATATTCGGCGTCCTCCACGAATTTAAGCTTAACAGGTATCCTGCCCACGACCGGCGGGCTGTCATTTGACGGAATAAACCTGCCATTAAGCGCCTTTCCCACCCTCGTGGCAATGCCCCTCGCAGTCTCACAGTCCCGTCCCTTCGTCGCCGTAGTCATATATACCTCGCGTCCGTAAGGGCCTTCAATCGCCGCCAGCTCCTTTACAATCAGCCTTTTGCCTATATTATCAAGTATAGGCTCTGCCGCCTCAGCCGTAAAATCATTCATATTCATGAAATCATCCGCCATCTTTTCTAAAAAGCCTTCCATCTCCTTATAGCCTGAGGCAATCATATTCCTGCTCTCGCTGTAATGATGCTCCCATTCCTTGCGCTCAACAATGCTTCCCAGCCCTGCATTAAGCTCGCTTATATAAATATCCTTATTAGCGCAAGAGGCGTTAAAAAAGCCTTCAATATCCTCCTTTTCAATCCTTCCATGCTCCTCATAAAGCCTCGTAATATTTTCAAGCATTACACTGTCAAGCTCCTTCTGCGCACAGCCCATAGGACAGTCTCTGCAGTCCTCACAGATAATATTTGAAATGGTGCACATTACCGCCGCAGTCGTCGCAGGTGACACAGCCGGATTATTTCCTGTATATGTTATGTAATTTACGACATCGCCCATAATTCTGGACATATCCTTAAGTCTTTCGGTAAAAACCTGCTCCTTGCTTAAATAATCATTTTCAGAAGTCCTTTTAGGTCCGCTCATCCACGCATCAAGCACACTCTGCGGCGTGACCAGAAAAAATGCCGAGGCTGCTATAAGCCTGACAATAATCTGGTTAAATATTTCGGGAGAATAAATAAGTCCCGCCAGCGCTGCCGCCGCCATAAAACCCGTCACACACGCATATCTGCCAAGTCTTTTAAAGGCTCCTGCCGCAGTGCCGACAAGGCACAGTATCCCCAGTGCCGCAACATCATTTTTTAAAAGTGAAAACACAATACCGCAGAGCGTACCCGCAACCGCACCTGTGCCCGCACCATACCTGTACGCAAAAAACAATATGCAATAGTACAGGGCAGCCTCAATAAGACACCCCGTCACCGTGTCTGTCTGCAGCATAAGCGCAACGCATATTCCTAACGCCGCCGCCCCTGAAAGCCTAATCAACCAGCCAAAACTTTTTCTCATACTCTCCCGCACCTCCCGGACAAGTACAAAGATTATAAAGCCCTGAAAATAAAATATGGCACGAACTCTGGCAGCGCAAAGCTCTTTTTTCCGCTATAAAACAAAAGAATGCGACATACCTGCCGCAAAAAATATATGCCGATTAATATATTCTATCGATAACAAATAAAATGCTTTATAACGCAAGAGAGCCGGATTTCTCCGACTCTCCTAAGTATACATCCGCAAATGTATACCCCAATTAGTATTTATAACATTGATATGTTTTACTTTCCCTTAACAAGTGTATCTCCCTCTTTTACAAGTCCGTAGTCCCTGCCGGCGATTCCCTGAATGTAGTAGTCTGACTGTACGTAATCAAGCTTCTCCTTAAGCTCGCCATTGCGGATTCTTTCCTCCTCAATCTGGCGGCTTATAGCCTGCTCCTTCGCTTCGTACTCTGCGTTCCTGCTCTTTAAGCTGATATTTACGGCTGCAATTGTGCACACAAAGACAACCGTAATCAAAGCTACGGCAATATAGCTGTATATACTTGTCTTCCTGTTCTTTTTACGTGCCATTTAAATCACCAGCCATTTTGTATATTAAATATATTATTCTAAATGCAAAAATAATTATACTTATTAGCATTATACATTATTATCGCTGCTTTTTCAATCATTTTTTACTAACTTTTTTATGTTTTATTGCTGATTTTCCGACAATTTTATTAATTACACCTTTTATTCTACCTGATAATTTCAGTGAAAAGATTAGAAAAGCACTCCCCATCGTTTTGTGGTGAATAAATATGCCAAGGGCTGCGGCAAAAAGTATATACCAGCGTATAATTCCGTCATTATAATCAAATATCTTTTTGAACAGCACAATGCCGATAACAATACAATATGTAAAGTCCTCTATGCCGGTCAGCAGACTGCTGTGTTTAAAATACTGCCTAAGCACCCTGAAAATATTATAAAACGCATCAAAGCCCGCGCCCCAGATAACTGCCGTACAAAACAGAAGTATTTCCGAAACAATCTCCATGACATCATCCGAACAGCCTTGCTAAAACCGAGCCGCCGCTTTTTGCAAGGCTTCCCTCCTCGGAGTATACGAGGCTGTCAATTCTTCCGCTTATCTCTATTTCGCCCTTTTCTATAGTCAGTCTGTCCACATGCAGTCCATCGCCCTTTATCGTAAGAAGACCCTGCTCGGTAAGAAGCACTATCTCCTTTTCATCAAAAGACTTTACATCCTTTACACCGTTTATGCTGCCTTCCCTTCGCTGAAGGATATTGAGCCTGTGTGCTGCCTTTGAAACCTGCATTCTGTCTTCCATACACGCCTCCACATTATTTAACCCTCTTTTTGAAGATATGCCGGACATATGTAAAATAGAATTCTGCCGGATAAAAAATTATAAGTAAAACTGTTAAAACAGCATTTTTGATGGTATATTTAAATCATAACAGACCGGCAGTGGTGACGGTCTTTTATCACAAAATATGAATTTAAGGAGGGGGTTTTATGGTTTCATTATTTGTTTCGTTTGCCATTCTGATTGTGGGGTATATAGTGTACGGCAGGATAACAGAAAGAATTTTTTCGCCTGATGGCAGGAAAACGCCGGCTATTGCAATCAATGACGGCGTAGACTGCGTGCCTATGAAGACATGGAAGGCATTTTTAGTGCAATTATTAAATATTGCAGGCACAGGACCAATCTTTGGTGCGCTTATGGGTGCGGTCTTCGGTCCTGTTGTGTTTTTGTGGATTGTGTTCGGTTCGATTCTGGGCGGCGCCGTTCACGACTATATGTCAGGCATGATAAGCTCGCGCCACGAGGGCGCATCAATCGCCGAGCTTACAGGCGATTATCTGGGGAATGCAGCCAAGTGGTTAATGCGTATATTTTCGGTTGTGCTGCTTGTGCTTTGCGGCGTGGTATTCGTCACAAGCCCTGCAGGACTTTTGGATAAGCTTACGCCTGACTGGATGAGCGGCACCTTCTGGGCTGTTGTGATTCTTGCTTATTATCTTTTAGCTACACTGCTTCCGATTGACAAAGTTATCGGAAGACTTTACCCGGTTTTCGGCGTGCTGCTTATTGTCATGGCAGCCGCAGTCATAGGAGGCATTATCTTCTCAGGCGGAAGGTTCACGCTTCCCGAATTATCATTACATAATCTCCATCCGGAGGGCACACCGATATGGCCGTATATGTTCATTACGGTTGCGTGCGGAGCAGTTTCAGGCTTCCACGCCACGCAGTCTCCTATGGTCGCAAAATGCATTACCTCTGAAAAGGAAGGCAGGAAAATCTTTTACGGCGCAATGATAAGCGAGTCCGTTATAGCGCTTGTCTGGGCGGCGGCAGGCGTATCCTTCTACGGCACAACGCAGCTTTTAAGCGAAGCTCTAAAGGGAGGCGCATCAAATGTTGTTTATGAAATTTCAACCGGCGTGCTGGGCGTATTTGGCGGCTTCCTTGCGGTAGCGGGCGTTGTAATCTGTCCGATTACCTCAGGCGATACAGCCTTTAGAAGCGCAAGACTTATTCTTTCAGAGACCTTTAAGCTAAACCAGAAGCCTATAAAAAACCGTCTGCTGATTACGGTTCCGCTCTTGATTATCGGCGGTCTGCTGACATGGTTTGCGATTGCAGATGATAACGGTTTCCAGATTATCTGGCGTTACTTTTCGTGGAGCAACCAGACCCTTGCGATGATAGCACTGTGGGTTTCCACCGCATATCTTCTGAAGAATTGCAGATACCGCTCAGGCTCGCTTCTTACCGCCCTGCCGGCGGCATTTATGTCCGCAGTAAGCATGACCTATATACTTACGTCAAATGAAGGCTTTAAGCTTTCAACCGCCATTTCCTATCCTGTGGGCGCAGCTTTTGCGGCAGTATTATTTATTATATATATTGTTATGCTTATAAAGAAAACCAAAAATGAATAACCCTTTGCATGTTAAAAACATTGCAGAATTAATATATTGCCGGCTTAATCCAAATAATACGGCGCCGCGTGAGGGATGCTAAAAGACTTAAACTTACCTGAAGGTAAGATTTAATATCACCTTTTAGCAGCCCTCCTGCGGCGCCGCTTCATAATCATTATCATCCTCACAGGACGTATTATAACGCTGACAACTTAAATATATCTGAACAGCTCCTTAGCCTCTTCCTTTTTTGATGTATCCTGTACGTCCAGAACCTCTACCGACACTTCCCTGTTGCCGAATTCAATCTTAATAATATCGCCCGGCTTAACCTCTGCTGAAGCCTTTGCAGCCTTGCCGTTTACAAACACCCTGCCTGCGTCACAGGCTTCATTTGCAACAGTTCTTCTCTTAATAATTCTTGAAACCTTTAAATACTTATCAAGCCTCATATTACACCTCCAAAGCTTTAAAAAAGCTGCCACAAAATATGCAGCAGCCTTAATAATCCTTTAATTATGCATTGATGGCATCCTTTAACGCCTTGCCTGCCTTGAACTTAGGTGACTTTGATGCTGCAATAGTCATCGTCTCACCGTTTCTAGGATTTCTTCCTGTTCTTTCTGCTCTTTCTGAAACCTCAAATGTACCAAAGCCGGCAATCTGAATCTTCTCTCCCTTTGCAAGCTCTGCCTTAATTACATCAATTGCTGCCTTAACAGCCTTATCCGCATTCTTCTTGTCGATTCCAGCGTTCTCAGCAACTGCTGCTACAAACTCAACCTTATTCATTACAATACTTCCTCCTGTACATAGTAATAATATTTGTGTCGCAGTGTCTCGCACTGCAATTCGTATATAGCAAATTAAATGCTAATATTATTTATAATATCCACACTATATTTTGTCAAGATTTTTCTGTGTTTATTCTTAATTATTTACTGAAAAATCAGGCCCATTAACAGTGATATACTTATTCATTATAATATTAACATATATAGTCTTTTGTGCGTTAACCTTCCATGTGTTTACCCAGAAATGACGCCGCAGTCTGGACAAGCTTCTCTTCCGTTTCGCCCATTCTGTTTTTATGGTCTGTGCTTAACATAACCACCGAGCCTATTGCATCGCCCTCACTTATTATTGTGCTTATTGCTTCAGAATCGTACTCATCACTATCATCATCCAGCACATTAATAAACTCTCTGCTGTCACGGGACACCATAAGGCTTTCTCTCTCATCTATAAGCTCACCCAGCTCGCTGCTTATATTTCTTGAAAGCATGCCCTTCTTTAATCCTCCGGCAACCGCCACAACCTGGTCACGGTCCGTAATTACCACTCCGTACCCGCTGCTCTGCGCCAAAGCGTCCGCATACTGCTTTGCAAACGAGCCAAGCTCCGCCATCGGAGAATACTTCTTTAAAATAATCTCCCCATCCCTGTCCGTATAAATCTCCAGAGGCGTCGCTTCATGCAGTCTTAAGGTTCTCCTGATCTCCTTTGGAATGACAACCCTTCCGAGGTCATCAATTCGTCTTACTATTCCTGTCGCTTTCATATATAAAAACTCCTTTTCACTATATTAATGATGTGGAGTTAGTATGTGGAATAATGTCATTATTATACCTGAAATAGCAGTTATATTTGTTCCTTATTTTGAGTTTTTTATTTTGAGTTTGTGGTTTAAATCAAAATAAAACAGCGGGCGGCTGCGCCGCCCGCAAAAACCACTTCATGCGGTTTTATTATTTGATTTTAAACTATGCCATAAGGCTGAATCGGTACACTTTATACTAATTTTCAACCACACTTATAATATTATTATTGAGCCAGTTCTTTACGCTGCTGCTTACACCTGCTGCATTGTAATACGCCTTTGCTGCTCTGTAAATGCTTACGCTGTAGCCGCCGCCTGCAGTTGAATTTGCCTCTGTGTAATAATATGTTCTCTCTATGCCGTTTGCATCCCTGTACGTGATGTATGGACGTGCAGCTATCTCTGTCTGGTAGTTCTTAGCATTAATGCCTGTAACTACCGCAGTGTACTGGTAATAATCATTTGTTCTCTCGAAAAGCTTCACTGCCGGACTTACTACCATACCCTTGTTTACCTGCGTAGCGTTTACATCCTTTACAAGCTCTCTGCCGTTAAGCTTTGATGCGGTCATAAGCACTGTACCAAAGCCTATGCCCTTATCGGCTGTGCTGTCAGGCTGCAAAGAGTTATTTGCGGCATTTAACGCCTCAACCTGTGCGATAAGCTGTGTACCTATCTGTGTAATGAATCTTAAGCCTGTAGGCTCTGCGACTCTGACCTGTGTTCCGAGAAGGTCAAATGACTTGTTTCCTGTGCCGATATTTATCCAGCCTGCGTAAAGCACTGCATCTGAATTAACAGATGTATTTGCCGCATAGGCTGCGGCGCTTCTTATGGCATTTGCGCTGTTAAGTGTTACAGGAGCGGTGTACCAGCCTGCAAATACTTTGCCGTCTGCCTGTGGAGCATTCATCAGTGATGATGATGAACCATTTGCATGGCTTCCCATCGAAATAATGCTTCCGTTGTCAACATATGCAACCTTATATGTTGAAGCAGCCTCACTGTTCTTAAGGTTGAACTCGTGAATTGACCAGTATAAGCCCTTATTGCCGGTCTGAACAATCTTAACGTATCTTGCACACTGCATGCCCACCTCGAAGTCCTCCGACTGGTCTGTGCCTGTCTTTACAGGGCTGCCCCAGCTTGTGCCGTCGAGTGAAACATAAATTTCGTATGCTGCCGGTGAATCATTTGCACTTGTGCCCAAAAGCATCTCAACGATATCGAAGAATACCGCCTTGCCCATATCAACCGTAAATGTCTGGTTTGGAACCTGTAATGTATTTGTTGACCATCTTGTAGCAAGATTGCCGTCAAACGCATTTCCCGTACCGCCATTGTTGTTTGAAGCGGTTGCGCTCCAGCCTGTTCTGTCAAGCGCAGGAATGCTCTCGTATGGATTCTCCGGCTCTACCGGTTCGTCCGGCTCTTCTGTTGACGGAACCACTCCGTTTGGAAGGTCGTTGCCTGCTGCCGACGAATTAAGAGCGTAGAACTCATGAATCGACCAGTAGTTGCCCTTTGAGCCTGTCTGCTTAACAACAGCATATCTCTTGTTCTGCGTATCAAATCTTATGATACCGCCTCCGCCTGAGCCTGAGGCAATAACAGAACCGTAATTGTTTAGGTCATTTGTAGCATAAATCTCATAGCCTGCCGGTCCGTCCGCCGTACTTGAACCAAGGTCTAAAATTAATGTATTAAATGTATAATTTCCTCCGAAATCAACTGCAAACCACTGTCCCGGCTGCTGTGAGCCTGCTGTATCCCAGCGTGTTCCCACATTGCCGTCAAGAGCATTTCTTGCATTATTATTGTTGTTTGATGCGGTTGCGCTCCAGCCTGAGCGGTTTAATGCCGCTGCCGGGCTGTTTGCTGCCATGACAGGACTTGTGCCCTGATTTGTATTCCATGCAGCAAAGCTTCCTGTTGCATTGTTTCTGTTGTTAACTGATGAGCCCGTAACCGAAATATTGCTCTCGCTTCCGGTATCAACAAATGCTGTGCCATTCTGATTGAGTGCCGAGCCTGTAATCTTTATGTCGCCGCCATTTGATGCAGCAAGCGAGGTCTGACCAGGATTGCTGAAGAATGAGCTGTATAAATTAATTACAGAGCTGTTATTTCCGGTTTCAATACCCTTGTTCGGCTGTCCCCAGTAATCTGAGTTGTATACATTTACCTTCATGCTTGTATTGTTGTCAACCTGATAGTATGAGGTATCTGCCGCACTGCTGCCGACAATTGAAACCACCTGCGTATTATATAAATCAAATGTCTTTGTTGTGCCAGGCTTAACATAAACCGAACGTGCAGCGCCGTCGATACCAAGACCCATTGATGAGCCGCTTGGACCGCCGTTGCCTTCATTCTCAAATACAAGTCCGTGTCTTGAACCGTAATGGAAGTCATTGTAGAGCTGCTCGTTTGTACAGTCTCCGAGAATCATGAAATCCATGTAATCAAGTCCATAGCCATAAGGTCTTGAATTTGATACGCCGTTCGGCATATTTGAGAAGCTTCCGAACTTGCTTTCATTACCGCATGCATAAACGATAACATTGAACATCATGTTGTAAAGCTTTCCGTTTGAACAGTTATTGCCTACCTTAACGCCTACATTGAATACATGTCCGCCCATAAAGTCTACATAATGGTTGTCACATCTGTAGGTGGATAAATCAAGGCCCTTATATGAAGCTCTGACACATGTATTTATAACATAAACATTTGCGCCCTGTCCCTGAATCGTATACGGGTATGCAGCAGGCATCCAGTTAGCGCTTCCGTCAAATACCTGCTCAGGATAGTCAATAACTATGCCTCTGATACCTGCATTTGCCTTAAGCTGGATAAAGCTTGCGCCGTCTTCATTGCCTCTGTTCTCAAACGCCTCAAGAATTGTGCCGCCGCCGTGAGGTACTGTCTGGATGTCAAGCGCGCCTCGAAGCTCAACGCCTGAAGGAATGGAAAGATGTCCTCTTACCTTATAATGTCCGCTCGGGATAAATACTATTCCGCCACCGTCTTCTGAAGCCTTATCAAGCGCGTTCTGGATAGCCTGCGTGTTGTCATAGGCTCCTGTATTCACATTGTAAGCTGCCGCATTATAAAGCACCTTTCTGACCGGAGTATGCGAATCATATTCAACTCCCGGGAAAGTATCTACAGTCTGTGCAAGAGACTGGCTGTCATTTACCGAAATCTCGTAAATAGAATTGTTTGAAATCTGCTTTCCTTCCTTGTATGTACAAGCAGTAAGAATACCTCTGCCTGCAAGTCCGAAATAAACCTGAGGAGCCTTGTTGTCAAAGGCTGTTGTGTTGGCAGTAAGCGTACCGCCGTTGATTGCAACCTGTCCTCTTCTTACCTTTGAATTGTTAAATAAAACATTTGTACATGACTTCTCTGAGGTACGAAGCGCATAAGTGGAAGCATCGATGTCTGCATGGATAATTTCCACGACATCGCTTGTACCATCATTTATAAGAATACCGTTCTCACAGTTTTTTATATTAATCTCATCAAACAGAATACCTACGCCGTTTGTAGCATTAACAGTAATACCTGTTGTACAATTCGTAAAATTGAAATTGTAATGATGTCCGTTCGGAGTCTCGTCAGAGCCTACGGAAACCTCGGTATTATAGCCTGACTTGTAACCGTCAATTGTAAGGTTACATGTGTATGACCAGTCGTTACGTCTCATAATAACGCCGATGGCATTGTTCTTCATGTAGCTTCTGAAGCTCTCAACATTTGTCGGAGCATTTGCAAGACCTGAATTAATCCAGTAATCAGGCGACAGATTGATTCCGTCAACTCTTCCGACATCGGCTATCTTATCAACCTCAACGCCAGTCTTAAGTGTTGTACCGTAAACATTCTTTACAACCGGTGCGGCACCGAAGTTGTCATAGTTAAAGAGCACGCCTATGTATGAATTTACAAGCGTAATATTGTTCGTGTTGCTGTACTCATTACCGAAATAATTGTTAAAGCCAAGTCTTATGGTAGGTGAATACGGAACAATGTTGTTCGGGTCCTGTTCAGGATACCAGATTGTCAGGTTCTGAACGCCTGTCTCTATACACATCTCAATAAACGGCGTGCTTCTTTCATTGCCGTTTCTTCCTGTGTACGCCATAAGAATTGTGCCTGAAGGAAGCGCCTTGCTCTTATCAGGCTTTGTCCAGTCTCCATACAGCACAACGCCCCTCGGAATGCTGAGCGAGCCTGTAATCTTGTATCTTCCTGTCGGCGCATATACGATACCGCCGCCAAGCTCTCCGACCTTGTTTAAAAGTCTCTGGAAGATGGTTGTATTGTCATTGTTACCTGTGTTATCTGCCCCATAATCCATAACATTGTAAGCATAGACAAATGCATCTCCGCCAGGTGTTACCCCAAGTCTGTAGTCAGGATTTCCGATATTGTTGATATCGGCCGCCTTTGCTGCTGAAGGTACGGCATTTATTGTCGTAATCATAAGACACAACGCCATCACCAGCGACAAAAGCTTTCTTGTCGTCCTTTTCTTCATTTTATCTCTCCTTTTTTATACAACTTGGCGCTTAAAGCGCCACACGCAGCTACCCATAAAAGTCCCCATACATTAGAACATATTAAGGATGCGCTTAGGTTTTATTATACATCAAAACATATCATCTGTTCAATAATTCTTAAGTCAATTTATCTTGTATTTATACGATTTTGTGCAGACGCAAAGCCAAACTGACCTGGCTTTACGTCTGCACTGTTTATAGGGGTTAATTATTCATTTGTTCATGCTGCGCTGTCCGGCTTTATATGCTAATATAACGTCTCCGGACTCTTCCTGTATCTGCGCACTTTAGCCCTCAACAACACTTATAATATTGTTGTACAGCCACTGCTTTACAGCATTGCTTACAGCATGATTAGCGTAAAATGCCTTTGCTGCGGTATAAATGCTTACGCTGTAGCCGCCGCCTGCATTTGTGCCCTTCTCCGTGTAATAATATGTTCTTTCAATGCCGTTTGCATCCCTGTAAGTAATGTATGGACGGGCTGCAATATCTGTCTGGTAATGTCTTGCCGTGATACCCGTAACAACTGCAGTATACTGATAATAATCATCAGTTCTTTCAAAAAGCTTAACTGCCGGGCAGACTGCCATACCCTTAGTTACCTTTGTTACATTTACGTCCTTTTCAATCTGTGCATTTCCAACAAGTGATGCCATTGTTACAACCGTACCGAAGCCAATGCCCTTGTCGGCTGTGCTGTCCGGCTGCAGCGATGCATTTGCAGCGTTTAACGCCTCTATCTGGGCGATAAGCGTTGTGCCAATCTGCGTGATAAACCTTAATCCTGTAGGCTCTGTGGTTCTAATCTGCGTTCCGAGAAGCTCAAAAGACTTATTGCCGGTACCGATATTTATCCAGCCTGCATAAAGTGCAGTATCATCACTGATATTCTGCACTGCGGCTGCCTTTGATGCTGCCGCACTTACTGCCGACACGCTGTTTAATGTAACCTTCTGTGTGTACCAGCCGGCAAATATATATCCGTCCTTCTCAAGCTTTGGAAGTGTCTGTACGCTCTGTCCGTCATCAAAGGTCTGTGAATCAACAAGTGTATCGCCGTCATAATATGATACCGTAAATGTAGTATCCTGAGGGGTTCCCACCAGATTCTTTAAGTTAAATTCATGGATTGACCAGTATAAGCCCTTATTTCCGGTCTGGACAATCTTCACGTATCTTGCGGACTGCACTCCTACATAATACTGCTCTGTCTTATTATTGCCGCTAAGTACCGGTGTGCCCCAGTTTTCTCCGTCATTTGAAACATAAATTTCATAGCCCGCCGGCTGGTCATTTGTGCTTGTACCCAGGAGAAGCTCAACCACATCAAATGATGTCTGCTTTCCTAAGTCAACCATGAACCATTGTCCCGGCTCCTGAATTGCAAGCGTTGCCCATCTCGTGCCCATATTGCCGTCAAGAGCATTGCCTGCGCCGTTATTATTATTTGATGCACTTGCTGTCCAGCCTGTTCTGTCAAGTACAGGAGCTGCCTCTATCTTTGTCTGAAGACCGTTTACCGCTGCCTGTAAAGCCTTAACCTCTGCTTTAAGCGTGCTGTTTGAGCTGTTGTATGACATTGCCCTTGCAGTGGCAAGCTCACCTCTTAAATTATTTACGCTTTCGTCCGTATACTCTGATAAATCCATTGTGTCATACTTGCTGTATGCGTAAATCTGCGTAGCAAGCTGTACGTCATAATCATAGTCCCAGCCTGTCTTCTGAGCAATAAACTCTACTAAATCAAAGCTTCGGTTTACGCCTGCGGTTATTGTCGGATGGCCGCCAACTCCCGAGCCCTCTGTCGCCTGATTAAGCGTATCTAACGGGAAGAAATACATATTTGCATCATTCATTGAAGCAACTGCCGCACTTATTGCATCAGCGCGTCCATTTCCCATAAGTCCGTACGCCCATACAATAACAGCATCAGGGTTTGCATTTCTCACCATAGTAAGAAGTGCTACTGCCTCTGACTGCACAAACTCATTAGTAACAAGATTGCCGGAAGCATCTCTTGCTCCGTTATCATTTGTTCCGAGGTTGATTACCACAACGTCTGTTCCACCGTTAAAGTTCCAAGGCGTTTCATTGCCTGTAAGCTTTGATGTCGGAAGATAATAATCTATCATTGATTCGCCTGTAGAGGTTCTTACAAAGCGGATGCCGCTTCGTGAGGTAATATATGACTCTGCACCGAATGCGTTTGCCGTGAGTGCGGCGTAGGTCATCGTACCCTCTGTATTTGATGATGAGTAGTCGGCATTGCCGTCATCTATCATATTGCCAAAGCCGCTGGTGATTGAATCACCGATAAAGCCTATGCTTCTTGATGATTTTGAAGGCGGGAGGCTGAAGGTGCCGCCGGTAATATTTACTGACTTAAAGCCAATGGTTGCATTGCCGCCGTAGCCTGCTTCATTTCTCTTTCTTACGTCAATTGTATGATTGCCCGGTGTAAGTCCCTGCGCGAGTACATACTCAGTATTGTTCTGTGTAATGCGTACTACATTGTCAGGCACTAACGAACCGTCAACGTAAACATTGAGGTAGCCTGTAAGCAGCTCGTGTGTATTTGTTGTTGTAATAAGAGCTGTTGCGCCCGTTCCGTTAAAGTTAAATGTAAAACCGCTGTTTGTCCATGCAAGCTTTAACTGCTCGTCCTCGTAATATGTCCTGCCGTGAAGCGTAAGCAGTGTATCTGAAATGGTCGAGCTTGTATCAATAATGCCTGTATGTCCGCTTGTGTTCTTTAAGTTGAACTCGTGAATTGACCAGTAAAGATATCTGTTTCCGGTCTGCTCAATCTTAATGTAACGCGCATACTGGTCTCCGACATAATACTCTTCTGCCGCTTCATTTCCTGTTCTGACAGGTGAACCCCAGTTTACCCCGTCATTTGAAACATACATATTGTATGCTGCAGGATAATCGCCTGTACTTGTGCCAAGAAGCATTACAACAGTATCAAACGCTGTCGGCTCTCCTAAATCAACGATAAACCACTGTCCCGGCTCCTGAACTGCGAGCGTCGCCCATCTTGTATTAATATTATCGTCAAGTGCAAGATTAGTCTGGGCGTTGTTGTTTGAAGAGGTTGCGCTCCAGCCGGTTCTGTCAAGGTATACATTTGTGTCAACGTAAGGCTTTGCAGCCTCAATCTGGTCTATCATAGCCTGCATCTCGCTTACTGATGCCGCCTCATTATTGTAAAGTGCATTCGCCTGACCTATCAGTGCAACATAATCAGCGTTTTTACTGTGGTCAATCTGATTAATATCAGGATTCGACATTGACTGATAAAGCAGGTACTTCCAGTAATCAGTTACGCTCTTGTCAACTATTCTTACATCCGATACATTCATTGAAATGTTGTTGTAGCCGCTGACATCAAGCGTAATATTTACGAACTTAACTCCGCTCCAGTTAAATGAAGGATTGTTGTTGATTGCCTGCTTCATAGGCATATAAAGCGTAAGCTCTTCGCCGCTTCTTACATAGAAGTATCCGTCATTTAATGTGTAGCAGGTTGCGTCATCATTTCCGTTGCTCCACGCCTGACGAAGCTTTATGCTTCCGCCCTTGAATATTGCAGAATCTGCCGCTGTATTGCTGCCCTTATCAAGTGTAAGAACAACCTTCATGTACAAGTCATCTTCATTATATCCGGCAAGTCCCGCATGATTCTGTGTGTTTCCATTTGGAAGCTGCAGCGGCGTAAGTGCCTTCCAGCCCGTAGTAATCGTGCCGTCTGCCGCATTATATGTGCCCGGCGCGTATGTATTGAACTCTACCGCAATGTCAGAGCTCTTGTCCTTTAACAGACCATTGTGATTCATCACCACGCCTGTAGCACCCGGTTTAATTGAAACATTAAAATTACCGTGATTATTTGCGTTGCCCTCAACATGTCCTGAAGCACCGCTCTCGTAGGTAACTGCAAGATTTGAGCCGCCCGAAGTACCTATAAAGGTCGAACCGTACATATTTGCTGTTCCGCCGTCGTGAACCAGACCGAGATAGCAGCACCATGACAGATACTGTACAAGGCTTACCGTTCCGCCCGATACATTTACAAGCCTCGACTGCGGACTCCATACATCTGCATTGAAAATATTAACCTCGCCGTTAAAGCCCGGCTTTGTCACAACATTGTAGCCCGGGTCATGCTGGTTGTATACGCCCATGCTTGTAAGCAGAGTAACCTTTGTATCAGCTCCTGCCTCACCTACCACGCCGTCTCCGGTTGCGTCAAATGCAGTTCCCCATGTCACCATATCCTGTGAGCATCTGCCCGTGTAAGGGTCGGTAATAAGCTGCATGCCTATGCTTATAAGTATTGTAAAGTCTGAGAAGAACTTAACATTTGAGAAATCGCCAAGCTGCATCCACACTGAGTTCTGCGTTGTATAATCAGTCAGTGTTGCAGTACCTCTGTATGCGTGAAGGTAGCTTGTAGGCCAGCTTGTGTAATTGCTGTGGAAATCCTGCACATAACCGCCGTTTGTGCCATGTCCGAGCACAAGTCCGTAGCCCATGTAGCAGCCTGTTACATCATTAACCACAAAGCCGTCGCAGACATTTGTCATAGCGTCAAGCATAGTGTATGTACCGTTGATTGTACATGTTCTTGCCCAGCTGCCCTTGTTAAATCTGATTGTAGGCGGATATGCGTGTACAGGCTCGTCCAATGACGGATCATCCGTAATACCCTGCTCAGGATACATAATTGTAAAGCCTCTTACACCTGCATTCTGTCCAAGATTTATAAACGGTGCTCCGTTCGGATTGTCCTTATTAGCGTAAACATAGAGCACCGTGCCCTTTGTAGTACTGTTTCCATAATGTGCGCCGTCAAATACGCCCCTGAGCTCTACGCCGGATGGAACATTAAGCGAACCTCTTATTGTATAATAGCCTGCCGGAACATAAACTGTACCGCCGCCCGCAGCTGCCGCAGCATTAAGTGCGTCCTGGAATGCCGCCGTACTGTCGGTAACGCCCGAAAGTGCGCCATACTTTTCGACGTTGAACACCTTATTTGTTGCAGGATTGTATGACGGTGCGAAGCCGTAATCATAGTCCGGAGTGTCCGGTACTATATGCTCGTCAGTGCTGTCTACTGCCGTGTTTGCGGCGTTGTAAACCACCGCATTGTCTGAGTTATAAGTGTTGCCCGAAAGCACAGCCTGAACCACATTGTCGCCAAGCCTTATTGCCGTGCCCGCCTGGCTGAATGTACCGTTTGAGCAGACAAGCGTACCCTCTGTCATGTAAATAGCGGCATCAGACCAGCTTGCAAAATTACAGTTGTTAAAGTTTGCAGCGGAATACATTCCATTGTCGTTCATACCCTGATAAGCATAGCCGCTTCCGCTGAAATCAGTCTTTGTAATAATAACCGTTGCATCATTGAAATATGCTGCGTTTACAGCGCCGTTCTCATTTCCGAGATATTCATTGTTTGCAGGCTTTGCACCATAATAAATACCTGCCACGTCTGCATTGATATCACAGTAAGATACTAAAAGTCCGGGATAGCTTGTTGAATGAATATAAATTCCGTACTGAACATCTCTTGTCTTAAGCTTTCCTATTGCGTCGTTTCCCGGAGCAACCTTGCTGCCGTAATTATCTAACATCGCTGTGAGGTAGCATGCATATTTAGCGTGGTTGACATTAATATCATACCAATAGCCCCAGTCCTGTTCGCCGCCGATAAGACCTGTTGTGTGGTTCTTACAGTAGGCATTAAGCGCCGTAAGAGTATTTCCCGAAGGCGCGCCGCTAAGACCGCTGCCTGCCCAGTAAGCAGTATCAAAGCTTACCTTCTCGATTCTAGGTACGTCATAGGCGTATGCGCCCCAGATTCCGTAATTGAGCACCGTACCGTACATGCCTCTTATAAGCATTGATGAGCATGAATTATTCTTATAGCCGTTGTACGAATTGTACAATGTAATATTGTAAACGCTTGTGTGTCCGCTTCCCTCAATCGTAAACGGGTAAGCAACCGGTGAGGCTGCGTTCTGCTCCGGATACCATACGCTTAAATCTCTTAAGCAGGCGCCTGACGCCACACTTATAAATGCTGTCGCATTTGCATTTCCGGCTCCCGAGTATGCCTTAAGAATTGTGCCTTGTCCGAGTCCGCCCTCGTCAGGGTTCTTCCACTCACCCCTAAGGGTAACGCCGCCCGGAACATTAAGTGTACCATTCACCCTGTACTGTCCTGCAGGAACAAATACAACTCCGCCCGCGCCGCTTACAGCATTGATTGCGTTCTGGATGGCTGCGGTAGAATCCGCATTACCCGTATTATCTGCGCCATAATCAGTAACGGCATTTACAGAATAAACAATCATATCCTCGCTGCCCACTGATGTGTTCGCTACTCTGACATTCTCATACGCAGCGTCTGTACGCTTATCCTTCGGACAGGTAATGCATACATCATAAAGCGTCATGGAAAGCTCAGTATCCGAGCCGTAATAATCCTTAGGACTGTAGCTTGCAAAGATAAGTCTGTTAAGCTTTGACCAGTCCATGTTTCTTGCTTTTGTCGTCCATGCATACTGCGTGCCAGCATAAATACTTTCGTCAGTGCTGAGCGGGATATCAAACTGGTTGATACCCTCGTGCAGCGTAATGTTGTTCCAGCCGAAAGCATTCTCGCCATCAGTATCAGGAGACCTGAGTCTGATAGAAAAGCCGCCCACACTAAAATCGTTTACATGCGCGCCGTTTCTTATCGCATCAAGCCTTGCGGTAATGTGAAGGTATGCACCCTCATTAATACCGTTTGCCGTCATATCAAGAGGCTTGCCTCCGTCAATAACAGTCCAGTCGCAATACAAACCGATGTTTGCATTGTTGGCAATGTAGCGGCTGCTGTAATTGTAAAACGTACCTACAACAGCATCATTTGCCGATACTGCGTATTCTGCCAGAGCCTTTTTTTCAGCAGGCACAAAAACCATGTTCTGAAAAATCATTGCCAATGACAAAACAGCAATAAAAACCTTTTTAATCACATTTCCTTTCATTATAATCCCCTCCGATTTATAATATAAAACGATTATAACATCACATTTTTTCTTGTAAAACATAAATTTTAACCTTAAACGTATAAGATTTAAAAAAAATTTTTTTAGCATTTCAGACGCTGATGCTTAAACGATTTCAAGGATATATGAGGAAGTACCATTTTATCACACATATGTTTTTGCACTACTAAAATGAGGGTGCCCTCAAAGGTCCTAAGACCTTTGGGGCACCCTCATCATATATGATTCGTTATGTTATTAAACGATAACCTGTCATGTAAACCATGCTCAAATTACTGAGCTGATGCTGCAAGAACCTTGTTGAATGTAGTATAGTAAGCTCCGCCTACTCTGCTTGCAGACTCATTCTCTGTGTAGTAATATGTCTGCTCAATACCGTTTGCATCCTTGTATGTGATGTACATTCTTGCTGCAATGTCAAGGTCATAGTACTTAGCAGGAATACCTGTAACAACTGCTGTATAGAGCTTGTATCCGTTGTATGTACCGTATGTATTAACAGCCGGTGCAACCTTCATACCGCTTACAACATTTGCTGCGTTTACATCCTTTACAAGCATGTTTTCTGCTGAAAGACGATTTGCTGTTGTAACTACCATACCATAGCCGATACCTGTATCATTTGCTGAATCCGGCTTAAGACCTGCATTTGCTGCATTTAATGCCTCAACTGCTGATACAAGGCTGTCGCTGATTCTTGCTATGAAACGAAGACCTGCTGACTTCTTTGATGTCTCAGGACGGTACTGTGCACCAAGGAGATAGAAGCCGCTATTGTTTGCGCCAAATGCTGCATCTGCATTATCCTTAGCAACTGTGCCTACTGAAAGCCATCCTGCGTATAATGTTGTGTCGTTATTAACTGCTGCGTTTACATTGTAAGCCTTTGCAGTAAGTGCTGCATTTACAGCATTAACTGTGCCAACGTTCTCTGTAAACCATCCGATGAATAATGAACCATCCTTTGCAGGAGCTGTCGGAAGTGCTGCAACAGAGCCCTTATTTACTGTCTCTGAATAGTATTCTGTATTACCATCCATAAATGTAACTGTTGCCTCATTTGAAGCCTGTGAAGGTACTACATATGAGAAATACTCTGTATCTAATGCACCTGCATTAAGTGGCTTGTATGTAAACTGATAGTTAATTACATCACCCGGGTTGAGTCCTGTAATGTCATATGTGAAGCTGTTGCCGCCTGCTTCGTTCATACCGATATTAATCGGGCCGCCATCATTTACATTGTAGTGAATGATACACCAGTCAGCATTGTTTGCATAGAATGTTGCTGTTCCATTTGCATATGATGCAAATCCATAGTCTCCTGATGGAAGGTCACCGCCGCCCTGTGGCTGTGTCTCAGGCTGTGTCTCAGGCTGTGTCTCAGGCTGTGTAACAGGCTCTGTACCGCTGCCTGACGGAATGGTGTATGTATACCACTCACTGTCTAATGCACCTGCGTTAACAGGCTTGTATGTAAACTGGAATCTTACAACATCACCCGGATTAAGATTGTTAATTGCATATGTGAAGTTGTTGTTGCCCGCCTCATTCATACCAATATTAATCTGTCCGCCGTCAGCTCCGTTTGAAGTAACAATGTAATGAATAATTGACCAGTCAGCATTGTTTGCAAAGAAATTAAGTGTACCATTTGAATATGATGAGATACCATAATTCTCTGTTCCTGGG
>JAFRXK010000019.1 GCA_017442865.1 Lachnospiraceae bacterium
AACACCTGCGCTGCAGGTGCCCTTGACATGTCCGCTTGTTTTTGATAATAATTAAACAAGAGCCTGACGGACATATAGTGCCGTCAGGCCCCAAAATAATTATCATAGAAGATCGTTTACAGAAAAACTTTCATACTCTCTGTTTAAATGACAATACCTGTGAGGCACCTTTGATTTTATACTATTATCCCTCGCATTTTCCCCAAAAAGCACTCTGCATGGTAATCCGGAACAACCCGACAGACTGTTTACGCAAGATACTGCTTAAAGAAGCTCTCCAGCTTGTCAAAAGGAATGTATCCCTTGTCACCGCCATCATAAAGGTCGGTATGAACAGCGTCCGAAATAATAAACAGCTCTTTATTTGCGGCGTACCTGCTGTCCTTAACCATATCTGCATAGGCATCCCTTGAGAAATAGCATGAATGAGCCTTTTCGCCGTGAATGAGCAAAACAGCACTTCTGATTTCATTGCTGTATTTAAGGATAGGCTGGTTAATAAATGACTCGCAGCCGATAACATTCCAGCCGCCGTTTGAGTTTAACGACCTTTCATGATATCCGCGGCTTGTCTTATAATAATCATAATAATCTGCCACGAAGAAAGGCGCATCCTCAGGAAGCGGGTCTACAACTCCGCCGCCAAGCTTATAATCGCCAGCCTTCAAATCTTCAAGCCTCTGCGCGCACATTGCCTGCTTTTTAGCGTATCTTGCTTCCTCGCTGTCCTCCGAATCAAAATACCCCTTCGCATTTACTCTTGTCATATCATACATGGTAGCTGCTACTGTCGCTTTAATACGTGTGTCAAGCGCCGCCGTATTCACAGCCATTCCGCCCCATCCGCAGATACCGATAATACCTATTCTTTCAGCATCCACTCTGTCATTAAGTGAAAGGAAGTCCACTGCCGCCATGAAATCCTCTGTATTGATGTCCGGCGACGCCATGTATCTAACATTACCGCCGCTCTCCCCCGTGAACGAAGGGTCAAATGCTATTGTAAGGAAGCCTCTTTCTGCCATGGTCTGGGCGTAAAGTCCAGAACACTGCTCCTTAACTGCTCCAAACGGACCGCTTACCGCTATCGCCGGAAGCCTGCCGCTTACATTCTTAGGAATATACATATCCGCAGCCAGAGTAATTCCGTAGCGATTCACAAATGTCACCTTTTCATGATTTACCTTATCGCTTTTAGGAAATGTCTTATCCCACTCATTTACCAGCTTCAGTTCCTCTTTTTTAATCATTCTGTTGTCCTCCAATCCTTCAAAAATGCACACAGTACTGCATCTGACAGCCTGCATCGTATATGTTCAATGTTATTAACTTTTCACGTTAATTATTATAAAATATACTGTCTGTATAAATTATAAGCCCTTGCTTAAAATAATGCTAATGGTTATAATGAATATCGTGATATTCAGTTATGGAATATCATATTATTGATTAGACAGGTGGTATATATGGAAATCAGAACATTAAGATACTTTCTTGCCGTTGCACGCGAAGAAAATATGAGCCGTGCGGCAAAACTGCTGCACGTAACCCAGCCGACACTTTCAAAGCAGCTTAAATCACTTGAGGATGAGCTTGGCAAAAAGCTATTTACAAGGCACAGCTTCAGCATACAGCTTACTGAGGAAGGCATACTGCTTCGCAACCGCGCCGAGGACCTTGTAGGCATGGCTGATAAAATCGAGCAGGAATTTACATCATTAGACGACATCACCGGGGGCGAACTATATCTGGGTCTTGCAGAATCATACCAGATAAGATATCTCGCGCGTGAAATCTGCAAATTTAAAAAAGCTTATCCGAACCTGCACTATCATATCACAAGCGGCGATACTGAACAGATTGCTGATAAGCTTGATAAGGGTCTTTTGGACTTTCTTGTGCTTGCCGAAAAGCCTGACGTTCGAAAATATGAGTATATCGAATTCCCTGAAGGCGATATATGGGGAGTAGTTGCGCCAGCCGCCTCCAAGCTCGCCCAAAAGGAAACCATTGAAGCTAAAGACCTTGCCGGGCTTCCATTGTTCTGCTCGGACCAGGCATGGAACAACGAGATAAAAAACTGGGCAGGAAACGCCTTTTCCGACTTCACTCTGGAGGGCTCATTTCGTCTCTCCTACAATGGCTCTGTCTTTGTAATGGAGGGACTGGGCTATCTGCTGACCTTTGATAAACTGATTAACACATCCTCAGAAAGCAGTCTCGTATTCCGCCCGCTTTCGCCAAAGCTTGAAACAAAGCTTTATATCGCGTGGAACCGCTACCAGACATTCACCCCGATAGCCGCAAGATTTCTGCAAAGACTGAGGGAAAGCTTTGATTGATGTAATGCAGGGCTGCCGTTACGTGTTTTTGAGATGTTTCGTTACGTGTTTTTGAGGTAAAGGTGCTTTTGCTCTACGGAAAAAATTAAGCTTAATTTCCAAATTTTAAAACTAATCCGTTGTCTGGTGCTTAATCAAGCAGAATGAAACCACCGACTTGTTACGTCAAGGCAACAGTCAATACGTTTATCTCCGTTTCTAATTTCCGAATTGTTTCTATTATTTCATCGTAACTTGGTTTGTCACCAAAAATCATATTTTGCATATGTTTATAATCGTCTTCCAAGTCTTTTAGATTATATTGCGGTGGCATAAGTTTCATCGTGCCGGCTTTTGCCTCCTCGTATTTCGCCCAAGGGCATCGATAAAATTTTTCTTTAAATTTCACTACGCGGTCAAGCAAATCTAAATCTTTGAAAGCGGCTTCTTTTACCGGTGAGTTGTACATACAATACAAATCATAATAATGCCTTGAATAACGCGTGGGGAAAGACTTATCTTCCAACCTATTTGCTTCACGATGAAGAATAGTAACCTTTTCCCAAAATGTTCTTTCAGGCAATACAGTCAAAATTTCCGTGCTTGATTGCTCAAATAAATGCGGATACTGTTCCGCAGCATATGGCTTGATTGTCTTTTTTTCTGCAGGTGTCCATGCAGCGAGTGCTCCGATTTCCAATCGGATAACGGGCAGAATAGACATATCCTCAAAACTGCGATTATACGCAAATACAACAGTCTGCGGGTCATTCTTTTCTATGTAGCAATTCACCGCATAACCGAGTTCTTTTTCAAGATCGGCGATGATGACAGGCAAGAACTTTTCTTTCAAGAATTTCTCTGTTCTATCATTTGCCTCTTTGTTAAAAATATCTTGTTTGGTGTTACTGCGCTCTTGCCACGGTTCATTAGTTTCATAACCTATCACACGCCAGTCTAGTATTAAATCAATATCTTCAGAAAAGCGTTCAATCAGCCCGAATGATTTTGAAAGGCTTGTGCCACCTTTGAACGCGATATTATCTTTCCATTTACACCTGTGGAAAAGGTAATCGAGCATAAAGCACACCCAAAAATCTTTTTCTATAATGGCGTCTGTCATGCCCATTTTTGCGGCGGTATTATGAAGTCAAATACCCCGCAGCAAGCTACGGAGCATGACCTAGCTTGTTTTTAATTTATGCGCCCAAATGGGCAGGGTATTTGACCCTCGCGGCAGTCGCCAAATGGACGAGCAAGCTCGTCCGCTTGGCTCGTTGCTCGCGGGAATAAAGCCTTGCGGTCTTTTTCGTTCAACTTTGCAATTTTTCTCATTTTTAACTCCTGCAAATCAGTTTGATATATTCATAAATCCATGAGGTTGCTGTTTTTGCTTCCATCAGTATTGTTTGTTTTTCATTTTCGCTTAGCGATTCAGCAAGTTTTTTCAGTACAGCGTTATCAATGTTTTCTTTCCCTAACGTCTTGAGTGCTTGAATAATCAGCGCTGTTTTATAGGATAATTTTGATATTTCTTTATTTGTCGTATGCTTGAATTTAATTGAAGTTTTATCGTAGGCGTATTCTTTATAAGGACCGTCACTGACATAACTCCAAACAGTCGGAACCTGTGTAGAAAGCCCCAGCATGTTCAGCGCCGTATCACCGCATGGAGCAACTGTCCAACCGTAATTGCGAGCAAGTGCTTTCGCCACATCATCCGGATTCGGCGCTACATATTCACCGAGAAAACTGTTAAATTCGGGTTTATAATAAACGCCTCGTAAAATGCGTTTGATGATGCCTTCTTCATCAAGACGGTTCAAACAAACGCCGACTTTGACTCTGTCGCTTATATCGGTAAAATCTGCGGCAACAAATATGCTGCCTGTTTTTGAAGTTTTTATTTTGTTTTTAATAGCATTCAACAGAACAATTCTTGACATAGTATCACCTCGTTAAAAATAGTATATACTTTTTTTAACGAAATAACAAGAGTATTATTAAGCTATTTTTAAAATATATTGATGTTATTTATTTTATCGTTTTCTCTTTACCCTATTCTTTCACCGCAGCCTTGCTCCACACATTTAATCGCCGCTTCACACCTTCACTCCGGGCGGAATTTATATAAATGCTCCATCCACTCGCTGATTTTCTTTTCATACCCCATCTGTGTCGGCTCGTAGAACACCTCACCAATAAGCTCGTCAGGCAGATACTGCTGCCTTACATAATGCTCCGGGTAGTTGTGGGCGTATTTATAATCAATGCCATGTCCGAGCTTGCTTGCGCCGCCGTAATGCGCATCCTGAAGATGTGGCGGAATCGTTGCGATTTTCTGCGTTTTTACGCACTGCATTGCCGCGCCGATGGCATTTACCGCAGCGTTGCTCTTTGGTGCGGTTGCCACATAAGTAACCGCCTGCGCAAGTATTATCTGCGCTTCCGGCATTCCGATGCGCTCCACTGCCTGCGAAGCCGCTACCGCAACCTGCAGAGCCTGCGGGTCGGCATTTCCAACATCCTCCGAAGCGCAAATCATAATTCTGCGGGCGATAAACTTAATGTCCTCGCCTGCGTAAAGCATTCTTGCAAGATAGTAGACTGCAGCATCCGGGTCTGAACCGCGCATGCTCTTTATAAATGCCGATATCGTATCGTAATGGTTGTCGCCGGTTTTGTCGTATCTGATAACGCGCTTCTGTATGCATTCAGAAGCGACCTCAAGTGTAATATGTATGAAGCCATCCTCTGATGGTGCGGTTGACAATGCCGCCAGCTCTATTGCATTGAGTGCCGAGCGCGCATCACCGCCGCAGATATCGGCAAGGAAATCCAGTGCCTCATCATCAGCCTTTAAATTGAGGCCTCCAAGTCCCTTATCCTTATCCGTGACAGCCCTTAAAAGTATCTCTTTTATATCCTCCTTCTCAAGCGCCTTTAATTCAAAAATAATTGAGCGTGAAATCAACGCCCCATTCACCTCAAAATAGGGATTCTCGGTTGTAGCGCCAATCAGCACGATAGTTCCGTCCTCCACAAACGGAAGCAGATAGTCCTGCTGCCCCTTGTTGAAGCGGTGAATCTCGTCGATAAATAATATAGTTTTGCGCCCGTACATGCCGAGATTGCTTTTTGCGAGGCTTACCACGTCCTCCATGTCCTTTTTGCCCGCAGAAGTTGCGTTTATCTGGGTAAACTCTGCCTTTGTTGTGTTTGCAATGACCTTTGCAATCGTGGTCTTGCCGGTACCCGGCGGTCCGTACAGGATAATCGAGCTAAGCTTGTCTGCCGCAATCGCCCTGTAAAGCAGCTTGTCCTTCCCAATGATATGCTTCTGTCCTACTATCTCATCAAGCGTCTCCGGCCTGAGCCTTGCCGCAAGCGGCGAGCTCTCGTCCTTCTTACTCTCCCTCATATATTCAAATAAATCCATCAAAATCTCCTCACTATAAATCCTTCCGCCGCCGCTAAATGCTTCGCGGCGGACTCCATTTATTTATTGCAGGCAAAATATTTCCGCCGCCGCTAAATGCTTCGCGGCGGACTCCATTTATTTATTGCAGGCAAAATATTTCTGCCGCCGCTAAATGCTTCGCGGTGGACTCCATTTATTTATTGCCAGCAAAATATTTCTGTCGCCGCTAAATGCTTCGCGGCGGACATCATTTATATATTGCCGACCAGAAAATCTTTAATAACCGCAAAAAACTCTCTGGTGAAATCCTGCGGAATAAGCCTCCACACGCAGCCAGCAGGATTACCGCTCGCTGTTTTAAGTCCCGCCTTTTGTGCAATACCTACCGCTCTGAACACGTGGTATGAATTTGTAGTAACAACTACGCTGCTGTCAGGTGAATCCATAAGCTTCATCGCAAATTCAATATTCTCCTTCGTGCTTGTGGACTTATCCTCCACAATGATTCTGCTCTCATCTATGCCTTTTGCAATAAGTGAGTTTTTCATCGCCTCTGCCTCGGAAATGTTCTCGTCATTGCCCTTTCCTCCACAGACAATCGCTTTTGTGTTCTCGTTTTCCACAAGGTAATCATACGCCTTGTTGATTCTGTACATCAGGGAAAGCGACGGCACTGTGCCGTTTACCTTTGCACCAAGCACAAGCACATAATCCGCGCCCTTTTGCGGCTGTTTTACGGCATTTGAAATTATAGTTCCCTCAACCACCGCAAAAAGAAAAGCAAATGCAATAAGTCCGACTGCCAGAACTGCCTTTAATGCGCCCGGCACATTTATATCGTTGATTCGTATATGCCTTAATATCAGTGCCGCTGCTATCAAGGCCGCGCCAAGAAGCGCCCAGAAGAACACAAATTTTGTGCTAAAGCCTATATATGCGCTGAGTCCGAAAAAATATGCTATTGAAACAATACCTAAAATAATTAAAATAATCTCCACAAAAACACCCTTCCTCATAATATTTAATCTCCCATCTGTTGTTATTTATTTATGCCAAAACCGGCTGTTTTTAATCATCTGTTAAATACGCCATGTATGTTATTTATGCTGAAAACCGGCTGTTTTTAATCATCTGTTAAATACACCATGTATGTTATTTACGCCAAAAACCGGCTGTTTTTAATCATCTGTTAAATACGCCATGTATGTTATTTACGCTGAAAACTGGCTGTTGTAAAGGTCTGCATAGAAGCCCTGCCTGCTCATAAGGCTTTCATGGTCTCCCTGCTCTATAACATTTCCATCCTTCATCACCAGAATCGTATCTGCGTCGCGTATTGTTGAAAGTCTGTGCGCTATAATAAAGCTTGTCCTGCCCTCCATAAGCTTCGCAAACGCCTTCTGTATCTTTACCTCTGTGCGCGTATCAATTGATGAGGTCGCCTCATCAAGTATAAGCATTGCCGGCTTGCAAAGCATTACCCTTGCAATACATAAAAGCTGCTTTTGTCCCTGTGAAAGACTGCCTCCGTCCTCCGAAATCACTGTATCGTAGCCCTGCGGCATTCGCTTGATAAAATTGTGCGCATAGGACGCCTTCGCCGCCTCAATAATCTCCTCGTCTGTGGCGTCAGGCTTGCCCATAGCGATATTTTCCTTAATCGTGCCGCTCTTAAGCCACGTCTCCTGAAGTACCATACCAAAGTTTTCCCTGAGACTGTGCCTTGTGATATTCATTGTGTCCTCACCGCTTACGACTATCTGTCCGCTGTTCACATCATAGAAGCGCATGAGCAGATTAATCAAGGTGGTCTTGCCGCAGCCCGTCGGACCTACTATCGCAATACGCTGTCCCGGCCTTACATTAAGATTGAAATTCTCAATAAGCCTTCTTTCCGGCACATAAGAGAAATAAACATTTTTAATTTCAAGACTTCCGTCCACACTTTCAAGGCTTACCGCGCCGGCTCTGTCAGGCACCTGCGGCTGCTCGTCTATCAGTTCAAATACTCTTGAAGCGCAGGCAAGCGCATTCTGCAGCTCTGTCACCACGCCGGATATCTCGTTAAACGGCTTCGTGTACTGGTTCGCATAGCTTAAAAAGCATGAAAGCTGGCCGACCGTTATCGCTCCTCTTATCGCGCTGAAGGCTCCGAATATACCCACGCCCGCATATACAAGGCTGTTTACAAATCTGGTGCTCGGGTTTGTGATTGATGAAAAGAATATGGCGCGAAGCGAATACCTTCCAAGTCTCTCATTTATCTCGTCAAAGACTGCCTGATTTGCCTTTTCATGGCCGTACGCCTGAACCACCTTCTGGTTGCCTATCATCTCATCCACAAAGCCTGTCTGCTCTCCCCTGGTCTGTGACTGCAGCTTAAACATGCTGAAGGTTTTCTTTGCAATAAATGAAGCGACAAAAAGCGACAGCGGAGTAATACACACTACTATCAGCGTAATCTTAACATTTATCGAAAGCATGAAGCCAAGCGTGCCGATAATGGTAATCACTCCGGTAAAAAGCTGGCTAAAGCCCATAAGCAGTCCGTCCGCAAACTGGTCAACATCAGCAATAATCCTGCTGACCATATCGCCCGGTCTGTGAGCGTCTACATATTTTAACGGCAGTATCTCTATCTTTCTGATGGCGTCCTCACGAATGTCCCGTATAACCGAATACGTTATCTTGTTGTTGCTGACATTCATAAGCCACTGGCTTAATGCTGTAATGCCCACCGCAGCCCCGATTTTGACAAGTATCCTCGAAACGCCGCCAAAATCAACATTATTCACATCAATAATATAATCAATGGCATCGCCGACGTACACCGGCACAATAAGCGTAAGCACTACCGTAACAACTGCCAGAATAAGCGACAGTATCAGATATATGCGATATTTTTTTATATACTTTAATACTCTTAAAAGTGTGTCCTTCTGATTCGTATTTTTCATATAATTAATTCCTTTCGCAGACCTCAGATAAGAAATATTGCAAAAGCATCACGCCTTTACTTCTATCCTATGTATCTCCTGATATACGCTGCAGCCCTCAAGCAGCTCCTCATGTGTTCCGAGTCCGACGCACTCTCCGTCATCAAGCACCACAATCCTGTCGGCGTGTGCAATTGATGAGGTTCTCTGAGACACAATGAAAATGGTTGTGTCCCTTCCAATCTCCTTTAATGCCCTTCGAAGCGCTGCATCTGTGGCGTAATCAAGCGCCGATGAGCTGTCGTCAAGTATAAGTATCTCCGGCTTTCTAACCAAAGCTCTCGCAATGGTAAGGCGCTGCCTCTGTCCGCCCGAAAGATTTCTGCCGCCCTGCTCTATTCTTAAATCCAGACCCTCGCCCTTTTTATCGACGATTTCCTTTGCCTGTGCAAGCCTTAACGCCTCATAAATCGCATCATCATCCGCATCAGGATTGCCCCACTTTATATTGTCCCTGACAGTGCCCTTAAAGAGCACCGCCTTCTGCATAACGATACCTATTTTTGACCTTAAGGTATCAATATCGTAATCTCTCACACTGATTCCATCTATAAGAAGCTGCCCGTCAGAAATATCATAAAAACGCGGCATTAAGCTTACAAGCGTAGTCTTTCCTGCACCCGTACCTCCTATAATGCCAATTGTCTCTCCTTTTTTTGCTGTAAAGCTTATATCCGAAAGTGACACAGCTCCCGCGCCATGATACATCATCGAAACATGGTCAAATACAACCTTGTCATCTGAATTTTCCGCTGCCTTTTTGCCCAAAGCCTCTGTGCCTCCTGCTGTCTTTTTGCCCAAAGCCTCCGTGCCTCCTGCTGTCTTTTTGCCCAAAGTCTCCGTGCCGCCTGCTGCTTTTTTGCCCAAAGCCTCCGTGCCGTCACTTTCCGGATTCTCGCTCACCGCCGCAGGGCTTCCTTCCATGCCCGGCCGGATTTCAAACACACTTTCTATTCTGTCTGCGCAGGCAAGCGCCTTATTAACCGTGATAATGAGGTTTGCAAGCTTCACAAGCTCCACAAGGATCTGCGACATATAATTTACCAGCGCAATTACCGCACCCTGTGTAATGATTCCGGCGTCAACCCTCACTGCTCCCGTCCACAGAATCGCCATGGTGGCAGCATTTACAATTATATAAGTAACTGGGTTCATCACCGCCGAAATCCTTCCTACAAACTTCTGAAGGTCTGTAAGACGCTCATTTTCCTCGTCAAATCTTGCTATCTCATCATTTTCCTTATTGAACGCCCTGATAACCCTGATACCCGTAAGGTTCTCTCTTGTGATGCCTAACACCTTATCAAGCATAGCCTGCACCTTTCTGTACAGTGGTATGCTAACCGCCATAACACCGAAAACCACAATTGCCATAAGAGGAATCGCAACCACAAAAATGAGCGCCGCCTTAGCATCCACCGTGAAAGCCATAACCATAGCTCCCACGACGATAAACGGCGAACGAAGTAACAGCCTGATAAACAGATTCACGCCGTTCTGCACCTGATTGATATCGCTTGTCATCCTTGTAATAAAGCTTGACGTACCATTGTTGTCCAGCTCCGTAAATGACAACGACTGAATGTGCTTAAAAAGCGCCGAGCGCAGCTTCGTGGCAAAGCCTACCGATGCCTTCGCCGCAAAATACTGTGCCGTAATCGCACACGTAAGACCAATCGCCGCAAGTGCCAGAAGCACCAGTCCCATCCTTACAATGTAAGGCCTGTCCTGCGTGGCAATGCCCTTGTCAATTATCGATGCCATCACAAGCGGCACGAACAGCTCAAATGAAGCCTCTGTCAGCTTAAACAGAGGTCCCAGTATAGTCTCCTTTTTGTAGTCGTTTAAATATACTAATAATTTCTTCATAAATACCTCATTAATAAATATGAAAATGATGAAGATTTCTATGTAATCAGAGGGTCACAGTCCCTTACGCAAAAGGGACCAACCGCCTACCGTTTTTCAAACATCGCCTATTAGTATTCTATCAGAAAAATATCATTTTACAATATGGTGTAACAAATCGTGACATCTTCTTTTCACCCCGCTGATGCGCTCGCTTCGCATTTATCTGCATATGTTTTCACCCCGCTGATGCGCTCGCTCCAGAGTTATCTGCATATGTTTTCACCCCGCTGATGCGTCCGCTTCGCATTTATCGCACCTGCGCTTTAGTCTAGCAAAAGCTCCTCCACTGTCACAAATTCATACCCCTGCGCCTTCAGCTCATCTATTATCATAAGCGCCGCATCCACGGACGATTCGTAAATATCATGGAGCAGAATAATGCTTCCGTCATCAGCACACCTTATCACGCTATTTGCCACAATCCCCGCATTTTTCACCTTCCAGTCTAATGGGTCAACGTCCCACAGCACCTCAGTCATATTCACCGCCATTGTCACATTTTCGTTCCAGCTTCCAAACGGCGGTCTTATGTATTTGGGCGTTACGCCACAGGCATCAAAAATCGCCCTGTTGGTGTTTTCGATTTCCTCAATACAAGCTTCATAATCCAGCGTGCTTAACTGCACATGGCTGTATGTGTGGTTGCCGATAATGTGTCCCTCCTCAGCCATTCTTTTTATCAGAGCCTCATTTTCGCGGACACTCTCACCAATAACAAAAAAAGTTGCCTTGACATTTCGCTCCTTAAGCCCGTCCAGAAGTTTCTCCGTATACGGGCTTTTCGGACCGTCATCAAATGTCAGTGCAACTCTCTTTTTGTCCTCCTTAATGAGCTTTTCCAGATTGACCGAATCAGGATAATCCCCCACCTCCATGCACACATAAGTCTCCACCGTCCTTTGAAAATGACTGTTATTCACATAACATCTGCCGGACAAAACCACAAGCACCAGTATAAGCACAATATTAATGCCGTTTGTGCACCTGTCACTCATCACTCCATGAATTATATTAAAGACGCCCATACGCCTGCCTCCACATAAAAACCGGTCTGTGACCGCAAACGCGTCCACAGACAAATATTGATATAGTATATGCGGCGTCCGGTTGATTAATTCAAATGCCTGCTGCCTTGCAAACTTTGGTTCTGAGGCGGTTACTTTTTTGTGTATTTAATAAATTCCACCAAAATCAATACCACCGGCTATGATTAAGTCGGTGGTATTGATTTTTTAATACTTTATGCACTTATATAATTTTTCTTAACTCACGATAAACAACAGTGCTTAATGCGTGCATTATTGCATTATACTTAGCCTGATCCGCAAAAAGCGAGGTGTATGTATCCTGCGATTCCATATAGCTGTCCTGCGCCGCCGCACTAAACGCTTTCGGGAAAATGCTCTCTGCAAAAATCTGCGGATCACTGCTTTTAGCCATGCTCTGCAGCTTTTTGTCCACCATCAGTCTTGACTTTAATGCCTCTACAAGCACTCTGTCACCCTCAGTAAAATCACCCTTGTACTGCTCATTTATCTTCTCAATAATTTCATCAAGTGGGTGTTTTTCTTCCGGTTTCACTGCACCCTTAGCATTTGCAGGCGAATAAACCCCTGCTTCTTCCCTAAGTGAAACAGAACCCTCAAAAGTCTTTTGAAGCTTATAATATTCAAGTTTGAGCTTGCCCTCCAGGTCAATCATCTTAACAGGCTCTGGCGGAATAATCCCGAGAAGGTAACTGATAAACACATATTCCTTATGCAGGTCATTATCAAACATTCTGACAACCTGAGAAATATAACCATACCATTTTTTCAGATTACGGCAAAGGCGGCGGAACTGATAACGCTCATCATTTGTCAGCTTATTGTAGCGGTCTGCAACAGGCTTTAAAATACTCGTCATGCGTCCCATAGCGCGCGAATCCTGCTTATTATAACTGAAATACTCCCTTGCAAATGCATTGATATCATCATTTGAGTAAATTGCATATCCTCGCAGCTTCTTTTGTACCTGATATAAAAGGTCTGTATTTACCTCGCTTTCAAGCAAAGTTTCCTGATAAAACGGCTGGAATGCCTCTTGAATATCCTCTGCCTTATTTATAAAATCCAGAATAAATGTATCTGTTTTACCTGCACATGTACGATTAAGTCTGGAAAGCGTCTGCACAGCCTTTACGCCTCGCAGCTTCTTGTCAACAATCATTGTATGCAGCAACGGTTCATCAAAGCCGGTCTGATACTTTTCAGCCACAATAAGTACATGAAAATTCTCATGAAATTCCCGCTTGGTCTGTGATTCACCTATGTGACTTCCGTCCCTGCGAATGTTAAGCTTTGGTTCAGTATATTCCTCGCCACCGTCCTGAACAGAACCCGAAAATGCTACCAGCACTCCCACATCATCATAGCCATTCTCTTCAATGTAGCGTTTACATTCGTGATAATAACGAACTGCTGCAAGGCGAGAAGATGTAATAACCATCATCTTACCTCGACCGCCAATCTTGTGCCTCGTTGTTCCAAGATAGGTTTCAACAATAATCTGTGCCTTTTGGCTTATATTATACGGGTGTAATTCCTCAAATCTGCGAATTACCTTAGCGGCACGGCTGCCAGGCACATCAGGATTGTCCGGTGTTGTCTTTGCAATCTTAAAGCATGTATCATAAGTCATATAATTTTGTAAAACATCCAATATAAAACCTTCCTCAATAGCCTGTCTCATAGAATATATGTGGAAAGGATGGAAGCTTCCATCTTCGTATTCTGTACCAAACATCTCAAGAGTTGTACCCTTTGGTGTTGCAGTAAATGCAAAAAACGAAAGATTCTTATGTCTTCCATGAATTATCATCTCACGAACAAGCTTATCCTCCGGGTCAACCTCGTCCTCAGCCTTACCCTCGATTTCAGCATATTCACGCAAAGCCTCCTCCGTATCAGCCAAAGCAGCTTTAAGCTTCATTGCAGAAGATCCGGTCTGAGAAGAATGTGCTTCATCAACAATAACAGCATAATTTTTCCCCTTTACACTATCTACCTCCTGATAAATAACAGGGAACTTCTGAAGCGTGGTAACAATAATACGAACGCCGGCATTTATAGCATCGCGCAAATCACGGCTGTTTTTATCCTCTCCGATAGTCTCCACTGCGCCCAGAGTATGGTCAAAGCCCGAAATAGTTTCCTGCAGCTGTGCATCAAGTACAGTTCTGTCAGTTACAACAATAACGCTTGAAAAGATAGCATTATTATCAGCATCATGCAGGGAAGCCAGACGGTAGGCTGTCCACGCAATAGAATTCGACTTTCCCGAGCCTGCTGAATGCTGGATTAAATAATTGTGTCCTGAGCCGTTTGCCGACACATCAGCAACAAGCTTACGCACGACATCAAGCTGATGATAACGTGGGAAGATAAGTCTCTTCCTGCTTATAATCTTCTCAGTGCCATCGGACTGCAGCTTCTTTTCCTGCGTAACCTGCAAATGAATAAACTTCTGCAAAATATCCATCATGCTGTCCTTGCTAAACACTTCTTCCCAAAGGTAAGCCGTCGGATAGCCCTGTGGATTTGCCGGATTGCCCCTGCCACCGTCACGCCCTGCGCCATTGCTACCCTGATTAAATGGCAGGAAAAATGTATCCTTGCCGGCAAGCTGTGTTGTCATCCATACTTCGGTATGGTCAACCGCAAAACAGCCCAAAATACGCTTATTAAACTGGAAGCACACTTCGCGCGGGTCGCGGTCATACATCCATTGCGCCTTTGCGTTGTCAACATTCTGACCGGTGTATTGATTTTTCAACTCAAACGCAAACACAGGAATACCATTTAAAACAAGCACCATATCTACGCTCTTTTTCGTATCCACGCTGTAATACCACTGACGATAGCATGCAACATGATTGGCGGCATACTGTACTGCTGCAGTCTGATTCAAAGATGATTCCGGTTTAAAATAACAAACCCTAAATGTAATACCCCTATGCTTAAAGCCATGTCTTAACACTGCAACCAGACCATCCATATCACAGGCATTGTTAAATGCCATACAGAACTTACGCACAGTATCAATCTTATTTGCATTTTCAAATCTCGCCCACTCCTTAGGCTGAGTTCTTTTAATAAAATCAATCAGCGTATTGACATACAGCCCAAGCTTCGCATCATATGTGTCCGTACCCTTCACATAACCACCCTCAGGTGAAAGGAACGATGCTTCGATATCAGATTCAAAGCGTTTTTCATTCGTAATCACATCTGTTCTCCTTTTTTAGATTTATTTAATATTCTCTTATATAACAAATCATTATTATTCGTAAATAGAGTTTCTTTTTATATCTGTTTGCTTCCCCCCCTAATTGACTTATATGCTAGTGTAAAAAATTTATAATATTTTTAAATCCACCTAGCTAAAGCAGATGAGAATGCCACCATAACAAAGTCTTTTATTAGCATTTTCATTCAAATTCATGAAATCCCGTTGCTCTTATGTGCTTTTCTAAATTAAACTTGTTTGTACTACAATTAATAGCAGTTAATACAACCTCCTTGTCAATATTATTTCTGCTATCACGTTCGTTAGTATAATTACAAATATTGAATGAAAACGAGTATTCATATAAATTATTCATACGATCTAAGACCCCAATTGCAATATAATTAATGTCATCTTTACTAAGAAAGCACGGGATATGTCTTCCAGTTATTTGAAAACTTTCGCCTGCCTTTATAGGAATTATCTCTGAAGATTTATAAATTTCATTATTAATTTTTATAAAATCAAAAAGACATACATAATCACTTACATTAGTCATAACAAATTCATGCCACCGATAGGTTTTATATCCATAAGACAATTCTTGTTCGCAATCTCCAAAAACAAATATATTCTTAATAGTATTAAAATCTATATTAGTCCTAAAACTTGATTCTAAAACAAAAAAAGGTCTTATTTTTTCAACATACATTTTTGCCGACTTTTTTCTTTCATAAACTATTGTAATTATTACACCAACAAGTGTTAACCCACCTCCTATAAATGCTGACAATATTGGTATAATTATATCCTCTAAGAACTTATAATCTATACTCATATTGTAACCTCCTTTTTCCCTGTAGTATATACAAAAATCAGAGATTTTTTATACGATTCTAAATCAGCTAACAGCTTCTCTTTTGATTCAATTATTCTATCTATTTTTAGACATTTTTCTTCAAGATATATTGCAATAGTATTTTGTTCCTCAATCAATGGCAACGGAATCTTTAGCTTTACAACTTGAGATGCATTAATTGCAGGATAAGTAATCCCCACAGAATACGATTCTATCTCACTAACAATTGCTTTTGAAAGAATTACATATTTTAAAAACATATGATTTATATCTCTCGGACGTATAACTACAAAACCCGTTGATACTATTATAGGGGTGTTAAAATGTGGAATACTAGCAACAGCCTTAAGATATGTTCGCACTGTTGAAACAATTATATCATTTTCCTTTACAATTCGACGTGCTCTTGAAGGAGCTTCTTTAAATCTTATATGTTGCATTGAAATTATACCTCTTCCATACTCAACTGAACCAATTTCTATATAATCAAATATAAAATCAGGGGTTGTATCCTCTTGCAATACTTCATCGTTATATGAGCATATATACTTTATAGGTATAATCCCCCATTCTTTCGGTATCTCTCCAATCCACTCAATCCCACTATCTTTCAGCTCTCGTTCAGGGCGTATACCCTTTGTAACCGCCTGTGTAATGATAGACTGTTTCAGTTTTTTGTATTCTTCAATTGAAGCTTTAGTCTGCTCAATTACTTTATCAATTCTATTACATTCAGCATCAAGGAAAGACACTATACGTTGCTGTTCATCGACAGATGGTTTCAACACTTTAATTTGTTTTATTCCTTCCCAATTTAATCCCTGCCTAACTCCAGCACCCATTCCATAAAAGCCCTTAGCAATATCAAATGAATGTAGATAATAATACAAATACTTAGCTAACGACTCACTGTAATTTCTAATTGTAAGATATGCCGATGTAATAATACCTCTTTCTGTTGCAAGTCCAACTCTTAAGCTTTTATGGTCATTCTGCAAATCTGTTAATCTCAGGACTATATCATTTTCATCAATTATATTGTATCCTTCAAAACTTTCTGGGAGTAAACCATCTGTAGTTTCTACGTCTTTTCTTTTAATTTTTCCATAACTAAGAGAAAGAAGATTCTTTTCTCTCAAATCAGTATTTTTATTTTTTATTTGTTTAAAAAGCTGAGAGATTGTATTAATATTCCATGTTGAAGGAATTTCTCCAACCCATTCAACACCGCTATCTTTCATTCTCCTCAATTCAATTACCTCCTTTTTCCCATTTCCGCTATAAGGTAATTGATAAAGGCACTACAACTGACCAACATAAACTTTGCTTCTTCAAACGAGACTTCACTTTCAAACATTCCTTCTGCATGTCGGATTCCTCCCTGATCTGATGTATAACCATACAACTTTAAAAATGCCTGTTTTAGAGACGGATGAATTGTCAGTCCTTTTTCCTCCAGCTTTCTTAATGCTTCACCTAAAGATGCTTTCTTATCACCAACTATCACCTTACAAATTGACTCTACTGCACTTATACTCTCCTTAATCGAATTTTTATAATCTTTATTCTCTCTATCAGCAATAAAGCTTAAAGCTTTTTGGATTTGGACTCTACATCCTTCGATAGGATTTTCGCAAGCATTTTCTATTGTTTCTATTTCAAGTTTATCAGTAATAGCAACTATTTCATTATTAACAAATCTATAACCAACATATTCTTGCTCAAATAGTTCATTAAAAGTCAAAAAAATTTTTTCTTTTTTATGTATTAACCGGCTAATCTTTTGACATGAATATTGTATAACATCTAAAACCTCATTATAAGTTGCTTGTTCAATTACCTTGTGAATTAATTCAAAAACCTCTCTCCAATTATATATATATCCTTCTCGCTTAATCATATTTCTTTTACCAAATACATCATTCATCAATTCTTTACAAAACTCATGTGATGGATTATTATAATCCACCGGATAAAAATCTTGAAATTCAAATACTTGTTCAAATAAAGAAAATAATGTATTACTTATTTTTATTCTAGTATTATCGTCAAACTCATCTAACTGGATAGTTTTATTCAATGGTGCTATTCCTGTTGTATCGCTAAATCCGCCCCTCACATGAACCATGCCCTTTTTTCTTTTTTTACTATTTTCTTCCATTCTTATCCCTCCTTATGAAACAACGCCTGCAAGCTTGCTGAAATCTCCGCTTCCAATTTCGTGATGCGCTCCATTATATCCTCCACCGGTTCAGGTGTCTCATATTCGTAGAAGTAACGTGTCATCGGAATTTCATAGCCTACCTTCGTCTTTTTGGTGTCAATCCATGCGTCAGGTGCGTATGGCAGCACTTCACGTTTGAAGTATTCATCTATATCTTCTGTCATTGGTACATTCTCAGTGTCACGCAGGCTGGCATCTGCAACAGGCTTGCCCTTCTTCGGAACTGGCTTACCGTCAGCATCTTTCTCCGGGCGTTCAACCACTATCTTGTAATATCCGAATTCATTTGTATCAAAAATCTTGCTCTGGCAATACACACCGTTCTTATCACCATAAACGGCATCATGTCTAAACTCGCCATATGCCTGTACAATCAGGTTACGACACATATCAGTAATATCATTGCGCTTTGTGCCAATGCTCTTGCGGCGTTGTTCATAACAATGGCTTGCATCAATAAGCTGCACTTTGCCCGCACGATAAGCCGGCTTGTCCTTTGAGCAAATCCAGATATATGTAGCAATACCTGTATTCATAAACTGGTCGGTGCTAAGCTGCACGATTGCATCAAGCCAGTCATTTTCAAGTATATAGCGGCGAATCTCACTCGGTCCACTGCCTGCATCACCCGAAAACAGCGGCGAGCCATTCTGGATAATAGCCATCTTTCCATTAGGCGCAAGCTTAGAAAGACCATTCAGTACAAAAAGCTGCTGACCGTCAGAGATTTTCGGCAGACCCGGAGCAAAGCGTCCCAGCTCGCCCTGTGCATTTTCGTTTTCAACTGCCTTCTGTTCACGCTTCCAGTCGATACCGAACGGTGGATTTGATATGCAGTATTGGAATGTATAATTCTTGAATTGGTCATCTGACAATGTATCGCCGAACCGCATATTATTAGGATCGCCGCCGCGAATCATCATATCAGCCTTTGCAATAGCAAATGTAGACGGATTGAACTCCTGTCCGAAACAGGTTACTTCAATATCAGCATTCAATTCATGTATACGTTCTTCCATGCAAGAAAGCATCTGACTCGTTCCCATAGCCATATCATACACCGTAACATTTCCCTCATGTGTCAGGTCAGAGTCAGAAAGCAAAAGGTCAGTCATAAGATATATAATATCCCTGCTGGTAAAATGTGCTCCTGCTTCTTCTCCAAACGATTCTGAAAAACGGCGCACCAAATCCTCAAAAATATAACCACAATCAACGGCGCTTATCTTGTCCGGACCGAGGTAGCCCTTCGGGCTGTTAAACTCTTTGATAGTCAGGTACAGCGTGTTACTATCAACCATGCGTTTAATAATATTATCAAACTCAAACTTTGAGAGAACATCTTGTACATTAGGTGAAAAACCGGCAAGATAGTCTCGGAAATTTGACTCTATATTCTCAGGGTCGGCAAGCAGCTTTTCAAATGTAAATTTGCTCGTATTGTAAAACTGATAGCCCGAAGCTTTTGTGAGAAATCCGTCTATAACAGCAAGATGCTTCACCTTATCATAGGTATCCTGTACAGCCTGCCATGTCGGAAGAAGGCAGTCATGAAAACGCTTTACAACCGTCATCGGAAGTATAACCAGTCCATACTCATGCGGCTTGAACGGACCGCGCAGCATATCCGCCACGTTCCAAATCATAGTCGCCTTTTCTGCAATATTTGTTCCTACTATACTAAATTTATCGTTAGTCATTTTTATATCTCCTTTATCACCTGATTACCTTGTGTGATAATTTTATCTGACTGAATTACATCATTCAAAATGTATTTCTTCCTGACTGGACGCATATACATCCAATTTGTTCTGTACATTTATTCTATTAACAATCCAGCCTCTCAAGGTACATGCTTTAATAAAATCATCTATTCTGTTGACGCCGTTTATCTCTTTTAATGTTATAACCACACCAAAATTTAATGTTTCTTGCAGCTGTGAATTCAATCTGTCTTTTTTAGTGACAGAAATCCCCCACAAACGTTCATCATATGATTTTATAGCCCTGTTTTTCCTCAATAAACATGAAATAAACTTCGTATTATCCCACTTTCTAAACTCTTTCCTGGATTGACGTTCATCAGTTCTGCTATCAGAATCCTCTTGTACATTCTGATTGATATCATCTATCTTTCCGTCTGCTTTGATTCTTCCAAACTGCAAAGACAACTCCAGATTTGTATAATCAACACCCTGTGACCGTGAACATTTTGGGAAGTAACATAATGCTGCTCTTGCTATATAAGGATATTTATTGTCCTTATCTTTAGGGACAGGAATAGCATAATTTGTTGTGCGATAAGCCTCGGATGTACCATATAATACAAAACGTATTTCATCACTTTCAGTTTCTACTATTTTTCTGATATCTATTGGCACAATGCCATACCCTAAAATTGACCTTGAAGAAGCTCCTGTCAATTTATAATCCCAGCCTGCTGCCGCATCTATAATCAATGCTTTTGCGACTTCTTTTGACATTCCCATAATATCAATCAAATAACACATTTTTCTGCTTATCCATGGTGCGGCAAAAGATGTGCCAGATACCCCTTCACTGCCATATGGAGAATATGCAACAATTTTATCGTCATAATCCCCGCCATAATATGAAACATCAGGCTTATTATAAAACGACAGTATATTTCCCTCTCTGGAATAACTTGCCGGTCTTCCATCCCTTCTCACAGAATTAACAACTAAAGAGTTAATCGAATCTGCCGGTGAACCTACTCTTATAATTCCTTTCTTTTCTGTTCGATTATCATTCGTACCGGAAACTACAAATATAACATTCTTCTTTGACTGTATCTCATCTAACGCTGCAGCATCATACGAAACAAAATTTTTTGACACCTCATCTTCTGTCCCTAAGGACAGATTCCAGACATGTATATCAGGATTTTTGTCCACTATTTCTTTTATCTTCTTTACAAGTCTTGCTGTAGATATTCTTTCTGAACATACTCCAAAATGACGCACTCTGAATCGTCCGCAGCCGTCGTCCAGCCACGGATTCATTCGTGGTCCATCAACAATAATTGACGTTACCTGTGTTCCATGCTCTCTCTGATTCATATCAGTCATAGTTCTCTCAATATCATTAAGATAATCAACATTATCAACCCATTCGCTGAAATATACGGACTCATCAAACAGTGTGTCTATCACGCCTATAACAGGTTCGTTTGCAGGTGGTGGAATAATAATCTTTTCCTTTGGAACCTGAGGAATCAAATCATTAAGCTTAACCTGCGAAAGGTCTGTTGATATCATAGATATCATGTATGGAACTTTTTTATTTATAACTTCAAAAAGCTCCTTTGTTACCGAAATAGTATCATCACCATACGTTGTATATAGAATATTATCAATTTTTAATTTCTCCAGTAACAACGATAATGGCAATTCTGATTTATAAAAAGTAATCAAGAACTTATCCTTATCAGGAATTGCAGAAATATGTGGAACCGCAAATGAATCCACAACAGAACAATCTATAACTATATCCCTTAATTTTGCTTTGCTTAAATTAAAACCGTCATAATTGATATTGCTATTTGGTTCTGTAAAGTTTATCGTTGTCGCTTTTCCACCCAGTCTCGCATCAAGAAAAGCTCTGGTAAGCACTAACTCATTAATCGTTGACTCAATTGTTCCTTCATCAACATAATGCGTAATAATATGATTTTCCTCTCCATCCGGGGCATCAGAAAACCTTGCTCCGACAATAGTATCGTTTATATTTCTACGCGATGGTTTAAGCAACGCTTTTACTCGGTTGGATTTAGCGATAATATCGTTGTAATTGATATCAATCATGATATCTCTTGTTATACGTCTGTTATCTCTGTAAAATCTCAGCACTGCACGAAGGCTCTCTATAAGCGAATCAATTTTATCGGTTGTTGTCTCCGCATTTGCACGCAGATTTCTTGCCCCCGGCTGCTGCTTATTTTTTTCATTATCAAATCTTAATTTTACCTGAAGTAATGGATTCATATTAATTCTCCTTCAATTTGCGTGAAACACTGCTCTTAGGAATACGGGTTAAAATTTCTATTTCTCTTGTTGTGTAGCCTTCACTGCTTAACTTTTGAATATCAATCTCCTGATTATCATATAAAGCCATATATATCTTTCTCAGATAATCATACTCATTGGATTCATCTGAAAATGCTACTGATGTCTTAATAATCTGTTTTAAATCTCCCGGATAAGGAATCTCGCCCATGTTTTTCAACATCTTATTGAACAGGCGAATGTCCTGTTTTGAATTAGCATTCTTTTTTAAAGATTGTACAAGCAATGAGTCTGCAATTTCTATCAAATCCTCCCTTGAATACCGGTCAAATGAAACAACCGCATCAAATCTTCTGATTATTGCTTTATCAAAATTTTTAAACAAATTTGTTGTTGCAATCAAAACAACATTTTCATTTAATTTATCTAATTCTTTTAAAAATGTGGATGTTACTCGTCCCATCTCACGTAAATCATTACTATTAATACGGTCCATAACCAGAGAATCTATCTCGTCCATTAACACAACAACTTTTCCAAAAGGAAGATGATTAATTTCATCAAATAAACCTGCTACATTCTTTGCAGTTTCACCCAGTCTGCTGTCTATTAAGCTTTCAAAATCCACACTTAAAATATCTCTTCCAAGAATACGCGCAATTTGATACGCCGACTCTGTCTTGCCCGTTCCCGGAGCTCCATAAAAGAGAAACTTAGACAGTCCTGCATTGTTGCTGATTGCTTTTGTTATGCCAATAACATCCTCCTCAATAACTCCCGGCAACAGCAGTGGTTTGTTTGAGTATTCCATCTTTGATAAAAAGCGCAGATTCTTATATGTTCCCTGTGGTATATAATAATTTGCGCTTGATACCATCTCCATTAAATATTCTGCCAGCGAGGAATCACCGTTCATTTCAAATTCTCTGGCAATCTCTGCTACCTCGGATGCAAAAGCTGCCTCATTTTTCTCAGAATGATATCGAACTAAGTTTATAATATTCTGTTTCTTCATGGCTTTCTCCCTCTCTACTTTCACATTATCTTTTCATTTTCATTGTATATTGTATTGGGACAAAAGTCAATATGTTTGGGGCAAATTAAATGCATTTTTTAAAAATTCTATAACGTCAAAAAGCCTGCATCCCGGAACCTTCCTCTCCGAAACACAGGCTTCTTAACACATTATTTCTCCTTACATTATACAAGCCAAATCAATTGCCTTTAAATCATAAAAGCTATACAAACTTATTCAGTTTCTCGTCATACTCATAATCAATCTCTTTAAGCTTCGTGGTGATAATGCTCTCGTCCACGTCAAATGCAGCGCACAGCTCGTTAAGACTGTCAAAATTGTCTCTCAGCTGTGTATTTATAAAGCTTAAAAGCATCATAGAATCCTTTGGTAAATCTAACATATAACCTCCGCAAACTTATATAATCATTCAGCACTATACCTGCTGCTTATCATTCTTTTTGCGGGCGCAGAATGCGCCCGCAGTACTACTTTCTTACTACGTTTCATCTTTTGGCGGGCGCAGAATGCGCCCGCTGTACTAGTTTACTCTGTTTCGACCCTGCCCTGCACGTATGCCACAAGCTCGCTGCCGCTTACGTCAAGCACTATTGTATCCTTTGGATTTACCTCGTCTGCAAGTATAAGCCTTGCAGCCTGGGTCTCGACATGCTTCTGCAAAAATCTCTTAAGCGGTCTTGCTCCGTATACCGGGTCGTAACCATTTTCAACAATGTAATTCTTTGCATCATCTGTAAGTCTGATTGAAATCTCCTTGTCGGCAAGACGCTTGTTGACATCGGCAACCATCAGGTCAATGATGTGGTAGATATTGTCCTTTGTCAGAGGCTTGAACATGATTGTCTCATCCAGCCTGTTCAAAAATTCAGGTCTGAAATGAGCGCGCAGCTCGTTCATAACCATTGCGGCAGCCTCAGGCTTGATATTGCCATCCTCGTCGATGCCCTCAAGAAGGTATGATGAACCGATGTTTGAGGTCATTATGAGGATTGTGTTCTTAAAGTCTACGGTACGTCCCTGAGAATCGGTGATTCGTCCGTCGTCAAGCACCTGAAGCAGAATGTTGAACACGTCAGGGTGAGCCTTTTCAATCTCATCAAATAATACTACCGAATATGGCTTACGCCTTACCGCCTCGGTGAGCTGGCCGCCCTCGTCATAGCCTACATATCCCGGAGGCGCTCCGATAAGCCTTGATACTGAGAACTTCTCCATGTACTCACTCATATCGATACGCACGATATTCTGCTCGTCGTCAAACAGGCTCTGTGCAAGCGCCTTTGCAAGCTCGGTCTTACCTACGCCTGTCGGTCCGAGGAATAAGAATGAGCCTATAGGCTTACTCGGGTCCTTGATGCCCGCCTTTGAACGTATGATTGCCTCCGTAACCTTGCTTACGCCCTCGTCCTGTCCGATTACTCTCTTATGAAGCTCGTCATCCAGATGAAGCGTCTTATTTCTCTCGCTCTCGGTGAGCTTTGCAACAGGAATGCCGGTCCACCTTGAAATGATTCTGGCAATCTCGTCATCCTCCACGCATTCATGCACAAGTGACAAATCCTTGTCGCCTGCTGCCTTCTCTGCCTCGGCAAGCTGCCTCTGCAACTGTGGAAGCTTTCCGTACTGAAGCTCTGCAGCTTTATTTAAATCATAATTTTGCTGTGCAATCTGAATCTGGCTGTTCGTCTCGTCAATCTGCTCCCTGAGCTTCTGTAAGATTTCAACCGAATTCTTTTCATTGTCCCACTGCGCCTTGAGCTTTGCGAATTCATCACGCTTCTCGGCAAGCTCTTTTGTAAGCACGTCCAGTCGCTCCTTGCTTAAGCTGTCCGTCTCCTTCTTAAGCGCAGCCTCCTCAATCTCCATCTGCATAATCTTTCTTGATAATTCATCAAGCTCTGATGGCATGGAATCAAGCTCGGTCTTAATCATCGCACACGCCTCATCAACCAGGTCAATCGCCTTGTCCGGCAGGAACCTGTCGCTGATATACCTGTTGGAAAGGACTGCTGCCGACACAAGCGCAGAGTCTGCAATCTTTACGCCATGGAAGACCTCATACCTGTCCTTTAGGCCTCTTAAGATAGAAATGGTGTCCTCAACCGAAGGCTCGTCAATCATAACCGGCTGGAATCTTCTCTCCAGTGCCGGGTCCTTCTCAATATACTTGCGGTACTCATCAAGCGTTGTCGCACCTATACAATGCAGCTCGCCCCTTGCAAGCATAGGCTTAAGCATATTTCCCGCGTCCATCGCACCATCAGTCTTTCCTGCGCCGACTATCGTGTGCAGCTCATCAATAAATAATATAATCTGGCCGTTGCTCTTTCTGACCTCTTCAAGCACTGCCTTAAGACGCTCTTCAAACTCGCCTCTGTACTTTGCGCCTGCAACCAGCGCGCCCATATCAAGTGAAAATATGGTCTTTTCCTTTAAGCCTGCCGGCACATCGCCCCTTACTATTCTCTGGGCAAGGCCCTCTGCCACGGCGGTTTTACCAACGCCCGGCTCACCGATAAGCACAGGGTTATTCTTCGTCTTTCTTGAAAGTATCCTTATAACATTTCTTATCTCGGAGTCTCGTCCGATAACAGGGTCAAGCTCCTGCTTTCTCGCACGCTCTACAAGATTCGAGCCGTACTTGGCAAGTGTATCATAGGTAGCCTCAGGATTGTCGGTTGTAACCCTCTGGTTTCCCCTGACTGTTCCCAATGCCTTTAAAAAACGCTCCCTTGTGATGCCGTACTCCCTGAAAAGCTTTGTCAGCTCGCTGTTCGGATACTTAAGCAGTGATAAAAACAGATGCTCTACCGATACATACTCATCACCCATCTGCTTTGCTTCATCCTCAGCGCTTACAAGCACCTTGTTAAGAGCATTTGAAATATAAAGATTGCCGCCGCCGGACACCTTCACATTCTGCGAAAGGTAATATTCCAGGCGCTTAACAAAATGCTCCTTATCAATCTCCATCTTCTCAATCAGCTTCAAAATAAGGCTGTCATCCAGCTTTAAAAGACTGTACAAAAGATGCTCCTGGTCTATCTCCTGATTACCATAATCATAAGCGACCTTCTCGCAGTTCTGCACTGCCTGCAATGAATTCTGTGTAAATTTATTTATATTCATAAAACCGTTCCCCCTTTCCTAAGGCAAACAAGATTAAAATCTATTGAACTTAATAACTCTGCCACATGTAGGCATAAATTATTTTTTGTTCTACTTGTAATATAACACGTATTTTTTTATTGTCAATACCTATTATATATTTTTTAAAAAATTTATTTATCCTGTTACATATATTTTGATTGATTACTTATATGCGGCTTTTGCGTATTACCTGACCGGCATTATTATCATTAGCACACAGCAGAATAATGACGATAACCGCCCTGCCTCCGGTGAAATTTCACGCAAAGCAGGCTTCATTTTATTAATTAAAAAATTTAGACATTTTTCAGTTTTTTTCTGTCTTTTTTGTTAAAAAATATTTTTATTCAAAAAAAACATATGCAAAATCACATAAACGATATACTTTTTTTGATTTGTATGCTAAAATTAATACATAATAAAACGTAAACGAAAGGAGATCTTTATGAAAGAAAAAAAGAAGATAAAAGAAAAAAAAGGATCAACACTATTCGCATCTGCTCAGCAGATTGGTAAATCATTAT
>JAFRXK010000020.1 GCA_017442865.1 Lachnospiraceae bacterium
ACAGGTTCGAGCCCTGTAGGTCCCATATATGCCGGCGTGGCGGAACTGGCAGACGCACAGGACTTAAAATCCTGCGGGACTAATCTCCCGTACCGGTTCGATTCCGGTCGCCGGCATATCTTTTTATTTTATGCGGCAGTAGCTCAGCTGGATAGAGCACATGGCTACGGAACATGGTGTCGGGAGTTCGAATCTTATCTGCCGCGTATATTTTTGTATTTAAAGCCATTCAAATGATGGCTTTTTTGTTTTTTTAAGGGTCTTAACTATATGAATACCATTTGCCGGACAAGCACGCGATGATATTCATATTATTATTATTCCCGCGAGCAACGAGCCAAGCGGACGAGCCTGCTCGTCAATTTGGCGACTGCCGCAAGGGGCGATAGCCATTCAAATCTAAACTTTCGGTCCCAAAAATAAACGTCAATTTGGCGACTGCCGCAAGGGGCGATAGCTGCCAGTAGTAGCTGCTCATCGTCAACCATAGTGGAACGTAGAACGAATACTCTGCCCCTTTGGGGCACACAAATTAAAAATAAGCTGTTTGATGCCGCAAATGTGACGCCTTCTATGATTCTAAGTAAATAGTAAAAGGACCATCATTAATTAGTGCTACATCCATATCTGCGCCGAATATTCCATGCTCAACAACAGATATTTCTTCGCTGCATTTTGCTATAAAGTATTCATATAATTCATTTGCAAGCGCAGGACTGGCGGCATTTATAAAGCTTGGGCGGTTGCCATGGCTGCAGTCTGCGTATAGGGTAAATTGTGATACGACTAAAATAGAGCCGTTAACCTGCTTTATTGAAAGATTCGTTTTGCCGTTTTCATCAGAAAAAATTCTGAGATTGATTATTTTTTTGATAAGACGGTCTGCAGTTTCTTTTGTGTCATCCTGCCCTACTCCTAAAAAAATAAGAAAGCCCTGTTCAATCTTACCGATTGTTTCTTCGTTAACTGTGACGGATGCATTTTTTACTCGTTGGATTATTGTTTTCATTTTTTACTGTTTCCTGTAGAACAGGATGCTCCTTTCGGCATTTTTTAATGATGATTATTTATTTTACTAAAAAATTTTGTGAAATTGTACAATATTTTTGCTGAATAGCTTGCAAGTTTGTAAAATCTCATATATAATTATACGTAAACGATTGAGAAAAAGAAAGGGGAAAATGTCATGATTTCTATGAAAGATATTGCAAGAGAATGTGGGGTTTCAATTGCAACGGTTAGTAAAGCACTGAATGACCATAGCGATATAGGGGAATCGACAAAGAAGATGGTGTGTGATACTGCGAAGAGATTGGGATATTTGCCGAATTCCTCTGCCAGAGCACTTAAAACAAACAGAACTTATAATCTGGGTGTGCTTTTTGTGGATGATGATGATAGTGGTATTTGTCATGACTATTTTTCTCATGTGCTTAACAGCTTTAAGGTTTATGCTGAGGAAAAGGGGTATGATATTACCTTTATCGGACGTAAAACAGCAGGCATATCCATGACGTATTATGAACACAGCTTATACAGAGGACTGGATGGAGTGGTTATTGCTACGATTGATTATAGTGATGCAGAGGTTATCGAATTGATTAACGGAAGGCTTCCTGTAGTAACTATTGATTATATGTTTAAAAACAGAACAGCGGTGATGTCGGACAATACTTTGGGCATGAAGCAGCTCGTTACGTATATACATAGCCTTGGACATGAAAAAATAGCTTATATATGCGGAAATGATACTGCGGTTACACAGACCAGAGTAAAGAGCTATCTGGATACGATGGAAAGCTTTGGACTGAAGGTGCCGGATGAATATTTGAAGCATGGAGCTTACAGAGATGTGGAGATAACCTCAAGATTAACAGCAGAGCTTTTGGGACTAAGGGAAAGACCTACATGTATAATTTATCCTGATGATTTATCTGTTTTCGGTGGTATTAATATGATAAAAAGCTATGGCTTGTCAATACCTCAGGATATTTCAATAGCAGGCTACGACGGACTTAATATTTCAAAAATAATTGAGCCGAAGCTTACCACTATTGAGCAGGATGCTCTTTCACTTGGAAGAGAGGCTGCGAGCAGACTTATTAAGCAGATTGAAGAGCCTGAAAACTTTAAGGTTGAAAGAATTATTGTTGAGGGTAAGCTTATAACAGGAAATTCAGTAGCAAGAATTTATTAGAATGAATAAAAAACTAAAAAGTCAGCATACTAGCCTATGTAACTAATTTATTTAGGAGGTATGCAATTATGAATAAGAATCAGAATAACTCACAGCAGAATTGTTCAAAGAACAGTACACGTAATTCTTCAAAGAACAGTTCAAAAAACAACAACCAGAATTGCGGCGGCAGCTGCAGCAATTCACAGAACAATTCACAGAATGATTATCAGCAGCAGTAATGGCAGGGAGCTTTGGAGATTTCCAAAGCTCCTTAATAATATTCAGAAAGCTATAGGGGCAAATTATATCGATAAATGATAGAGAGGATATTTGTGTGAAAAAATAATTTTGCGATATAGGCTTTACATATAGTATTTCAACAGTCATAAACGGGGCATATAATATATCAGCAGTTTATTTGAATTGAGGGTGATTATCATAGCCTGTTATAAATATGAAGGAAAAAGAATTTCAAAATGCGACTTTAATGAGGTCGATATTATTTCATTTAAGGATATAAAAAAATATATAGGAAGAGAAGACTGCTTAATTGTTGATTTGCGGGAAGATATGGAGTATAGACGGGCGCATATTAAAACTGCTGTAAATATTGAATATAATTCCCGTGGTATCACTATTCCTGAAAAGCATAGAAAAAGCCTTATAATTTTTTATTGTGACAGTGGAAACCGGGCTCTTATTATGGCTAAAGTCATGAGTAATGCCGGATATAGAACAATAGCGGTGGCAGACAGATTTACACATTGACAGTAGAGCTATTAAAATATATTATAATTATTATGTACAGAAAAAATGATTCACTTTTAATGCCTTTACGAAATGCAGAAGGCATTATTTGAATAGATATGATGATATAAAAGAAGATTCAAAGATGGTAATGAGGATGATTTAATGAAGATATACGAGCTTATCGCTCCGTGCCATTTCGGGCTGGAGTCAGTGCTGAAAAAAGAAATTATAGATTTAGGATATGATATTGCAGGGGTTGAGGATGGAAGAGTAACCTTTTACGGAGACGACGAGGCAATTGCAAGAGCGAATATCGGACTTAGAACTGCTGAGAGAGTCATGATTAAGGCAGGACAGTTTAAGGCTGAGACATTTGATGAGTTCTTTGAAAATGTGAAGGCTGTCGAGTGGGAGAATTATATTCCGGTGGACGGAAAGTTTTGGGTTACGAAGGCTTCGAGCATTAAAAGCAAGCTTTTCAGCGTTTCAGATCTTCAGTCGCTGGCGAAGAAGGCAATCGTTGACAGATTAAAGCATGTATACGGAGTAACATGGTTTGATGAAACGGGAAGCTCTTACCCTATAAGGCTTTCGTTTATGAAGGATGAGGCGACGATAGCGATTGATACAACGGGAGATTCGCTTCATAAAAGAGGCTACAGGCAGTTTACAAGCAAGGCGCCTATTACGGAGACTTTAGCGGCTGCGCTTATTATGCTTACGCCGTGGAGAGCTGACAGAATACTGGTAGACCCGTTTTGCGGCTGCGGCACATTTCCGATAGAGGCGGCTTTGATTGCAGCGAATATCGCGCCTGGCATGAACAGAAGCTTTACGGCATCATACTGGGACAATATTGTTGATAAAAAGGTCTGGGAGGATGCATACGAGGAAGCAAGGGAGATGGTTGATTTTTCGGTGCAGACCTCTATTCAGGGCTATGACATCGATGGAGAGATAGTAAGGGCTGCAAGGGAAAATGCTGCAAGGGCAGGCGTAAGCGATATGATACATTTCCAGCAGAGGGCGGTATGTGATTTGAGTCACCCGAAGAAGTATGGATTTATTATTACGAACCCGCCTTATGGCGAAAGAATTGAGGATAAAGAGACGATTCCCAAGATATACGGGGAGCTCGGAGAGCGTTTTAAGGCGCTTGATGAGTGGTCTGCATATATTATTACCTCCTGTGAGGATGTTGAAAAATATATAGGAAGAAAGGCAGACAAAAACCGCAAGATTTACAATGGAATGATGAAGACATATTTTTATCAGTTCATGGGAGCTAAACCTCCGAAAAAGAAAAGAGAGGTATAAAAGCTTTTGATAAAGTGAAAACCTTAGATAAAAAAGTGCAGGTTTTTGCCGGAAAAAAGGCTTAGGAAAGTACAAAAGTGAGTGGTGGATGATTATGGATAGAATTATTTTTGCAACTACAAATGAAGGAAAGATGAAAGAGATAAGGATGATTCTCGGAGATTTGGATATGGAGATTCTATCTCTTAAGGATGCCGGTATTCATGCGGATATAGTAGAGGACGGAACTACCTTTGAGGAAAATGCTGTGATTAAGGCGACTGCCATTCAGAAGATAGCCGGCGGTATTGTACTTGCGGATGATTCCGGACTTGAGGTTGATTATCTTGGCGGAGCACCAGGCGTATATTCGGCAAGATATATGGGTGAAGACACCTCTTATGATATTAAAAATCAGGCGATTATCGACCAGCTGGCAGATGCAAAGGGTGATGAGAGAAGTGCAAGGTTTGTTTGTGCGATAGCTGCGGCATTTCCTGACGGCAGCGTAAGAATTACGAGGGCGACCATTGAAGGCCGGATAGGATACGAGATTTGCGGCGACGGCGGTTTTGGTTATGACCCGATATTTTTTGTGCCTGAGCTGAATAAAACTTCTGCACAGATTAGCGCAGAGGAAAAGAATCTGATAAGCCACAGAGGCAAGGCGTTAAGAGCTATGAAGGAAATCATTAAGGAATATATTTCAAAATGATTTTTTTTTCAGACTTGTATTTAAAATTATAACATTAAAGGCTTGTATTTGTTTTTACTTTTGGAAGGAAGAATATGAAGGTACTTATAGTTAGCGATACTCACCGGCAGAATATGAATCTGTATAAGGTGTTGGGAATGTATGATGACATTGATATGCTGCTACATCTGGGAGATGCTGAGGGCGGAGAGGATTTTTTTGCAGAGGTTGCAGGGTGTCCTATAGAAATCGTAAGCGGTAACTGCGATTTCTTCAGTAATCTTCCGCGCGAAAGAATTATTACATTAGGAAAATATAATGTCTGGATGACACACGGGCATCAGTATAATGTTTCGTTTACCTTTGACAGACTTATAAGCGAGGCTGAATACAGAAATATTGACATAGTTATGTTCGGGCATATTCACAGACCGTTAGTTGAAAAGCACCGGAACATTACCCTTGTAAATCCGGGAAGCCTGTCATATCCCAGACAGGCGAATAGAAAGCCATCCTACGTTATTATGGAGATTGATGACGCAGGGGAGGCGCATTTTGAAATTAAATATTTAAAAGCAGATTAAAATGATGAGATATCAAAAATCATATAATTATAGGATTTTTGATATCTTGTCATTTTTTGATTGCATTTGTTCTTATAGCATGAATTTGTACTAATAAAAGCATTGACAGAAGCGCTTATAGGTGATGTTTCCAATAAAAACGTTGCAAAAACGATAAAAATTAGCAAAATTGCATGAAAAAAATTATTTGAAGAGGTTGACATATCAGAATAATGCACATATAATACAAATTACAATGGCGTAAAAGGTTGAAATTGATGAGTTGCTTTCAGCATTTTACAATGAATTTTGTAGACGTAGTTTATTATTATGGAGGATGAGCGAAATGAGAAATGGAAAAAAGATTCGAAGTATTATTTCTTTAGTGTTGACGCTTGCACTTGTTTTATCATTATTGCCTGTAAACGTTTTTAATAATGATAAGGCTAAGGCTGCAGACACATGGAGAAGCAGTTTATATCCTGAAAACTGGACACCGGGATATACAAATTCAAACGGACAGTTCCTGCATGATTTTTCTTATGCAGGTTATATGAAGGGAGAGGAAGAGCTTCCGACATCTATGCCGGGATTGTACGCAGATGTAACTGCCTATGGCGCAGATAAGACCGGTGCAAATGATTCTACAAGTGCAATTCAGAGCGCAATTGATGCAGTTCAGAATGCAGGAGGAGGAACAGTTTATCTTCCGGCAGGAACATATAAGGTTAAGCCGTCTTCAAATGCAAATGCTTCAGCACTTAAGATTACAGGCAGCAATATCCTGTTTAAGGGTGATGGAGCAGGAACAACATTTATCAGATGCTTTGCGGAAAACATGAGATACTGTCAGGTTATTAATGTTTCCCCTTCAAGCGGAACATGGGATTCAGCAGACGACGGCAATTATTATTACCTGTCACAGGATATTCCGAATACGCCTACAACAACAATTCACCTTAACAGCGTGGGAAATTTAAAGGCAGGTGACTGGGTTATCATAAGAAGCGACAGAACTCAGAGCTGGATAGACGAACACAGTATGGGCGGCTTCTGGTCAGCGAGCGTTAATCCTACAACTATGGGTACAACTTTCTACAGACAGATTACCTCGGTTAACAGCAATGCCAAGACTATTGAGATAGATATTCCTACAAGGTATTATATGAAGACCCGTGACAACGCAAGGGTTTACAAGGTATCTCCTAAGCAGAGTAATGTCGGTCTTATGGGCTTTTCTATCGGTAACAAGATGAATCCTGCTACAAGCGGATGGGGCGAAGAGGATTACACAACATCCGGAACAGGAGCATACAATGTAAACAATGCATTTCTTATAAAGTTCGGCTTAAATGTCAACTGCTTTGCAAAGGATATTAAAACCTATCAGGCAGGAAATGCTTCACAGATACATATGGTTTCAAATGGTCTTGATATTAATAAGACCAGAAACTTAACAGTTGATTCATGTGATTTCAGCTATCCGCAGTACGAGGGCGGCGGCGGAAACGGCTATGGTATCAATATCTGCGGTCAGGAGACGCTTATTAAGAATTGTTCTTCTACAAGCGCAAGACACAGCTTTGCATTCAAGTATTCCTATGCAAATGGTAATGTTATTTATCATTATACTTCTACAGACCCTAAGTATGGCAGCGACTTCCATATGTATCTGAGTATGTCAAACCTGATTGACAACGAGGAGTTGAATGGTGATTTTGTAGAGACTAATGTAAGACCTTATGGTTCAACGGAAGGAAACCGTCACGGATATACTTCAACACAGACGGTTTTCTGGAACACAAAGGGCAATTATTATAAGTCGGGTTCAAATTATGTTATTGATTCAAGACAGTTTGGTTACGGATATATTATCGGTACACAGGGCTCTGCAACAGCAGTAAAGACGACACCAACATCAATGTCTTCAACATATGGTACAGTCAATACTGCACCGGAGGATTTTAAAGAGGGTATCGGTACTGGAGCAAGCCTTGCGCCGCAGTCGCTTTATTATGACCAGCTTGCAAAGAGGCTTGCAAGGGAAGGCGGCGGACAGCCGGATGTAACTGTTACAAATGTACCGGGTACGGTTGATGTACAGAGCTATTCTGACAAGACATCAACAATTACATTTACAACATCAAACGGCGTTACTTATGCTGGAAACTTAAATAATGCATCTTATCTTGACTATCAGATTAATGCGGCTGAGAGCGGAGAATACACGGTTAATCTTAATCTTGCAGCAGGCGATGCACAGTGGAACGCATCGAATATTATTGTTAAGGTTGATGACGTGGTTGCAGCAACAGTACCGGTTATCGGAAGCACCGGATGGGAGACCTTCATCGGACATACGGCAAAAATCAATCTTACGGCAGGACGTCATAAGCTTACGCTTGCAGCGGATTCAGGTGCATGTAATATTGCGAACTTCTCATTAAGCAAATATGAGCCGGCTGACAATTCGGGATTAAGAATTGTAGGCTATATGCCTTCATACAGAATGGGTTCATTCAACAATGTTGATGTTTCAAAGCTTACACACTGTATGCTCGCATTTATGACATATGCAAACGGCACATGTACAAGCACATTCAGCGACAGTCAGGTAAGAAATGTTGTAAACAGATGCCATGAAAATGGTGTAAAGGTTCAGATAGCACTTGGCGGCGGTGGCGGCTTTAATGTTTCGGATGCACCGTTCAGTACAGCAGCTAAGAGGACAAGCATTGTAAATCAGGTGATGAATTATGTTGATACCTACAATCTTGATGGTGTTGATATTGATATAGAAGTTACCGACAGCAACGTATGGGCTAATTTTGATGCATTTATAAGCGAGCTTTCAGCAAGACTTAAGACTGAGGGCAAGCTGCTCACAATGGCTGTATCATCATGGTTTACAGGTCCTATTCAGAACAGCACATACAATTATTTTGATTTCCTTAATCTGATGACATATGACTATGCAGCAGGAAACGGTCCGGTTGCACCTATGAGCATGGTAACTGATATGGTCAGCCATTACGGTAATAAGGGTGTAAGCAATGACCGCATGACAATTGGCGTTCCATTCTACGGCTATGGTCCGGGAGGATATTCGGACGGATATTCATATGCTGAGATTATTGCGGCAGATATTAATAATAAGACTAAAGATACAACTACATATAACGGCAAGACCGTTTACTATAATGGTGAAACAACAATCCGCCAGAAGGCTGAGTTCAGTAAGAACTATGGTGGAATCATGATTTGGGAGCTTGGACAGGATTCATTCGGCAGCAACTCGCTTCTTACAGTAATTAAGAATGTAATCGGTGAAACACAGGCACCAACCGAGGCTCCTACCGAAGCACCTACACAGGCACCGGCAGGCAATTACGACCTTATTGTAAAGAGTGTAAGCTATAGCCCGTCACAGGCAAAGGCCGGAGACAGCATTACATTCTCGGCAGTAGTTGAAAATGCAGGAACAAAGGCGGTTCCGTCAGGAACAGTTATCGGAGTAAGATTCCATGTTGACGGAAATGAGTCAGTTCTTACATGGGGCGACCAGTACCAGAACGGTCTTGCAGCCGGACAGAGCGTGACGATTACTGCAAATGGCGGAACGAACGGAAGTACATGGGCAGCAACAGCAGGAAGCCACACCGTTACGGCATGGGTTGATGATGTGAACAGACTGCCGGAAGAGGCTGATGAAAATAACAACCAGAAGAACCTTGCATTTACGGTAAGCCAGCCGCAGACGCAGGCACCAGTAACCGAGGCACCGACACAGGCACCTGAAACACAGGCACCTGTAACACAGCCGCAGACGCAGCCGGCAACGCAGGCACCTGTAACACAACCACAGACGCAGCCGGCGGGAACGCTTACAACAGTGCATATCGAGGCAGAGGATTTTGCTTCAAAGACAGGCGCGGTAGCAGTTGGAGCAAAGACCTATGAGGATTCACAGTATATCACAGGCTTTGCAAAGGGCGACAGCGCAACATACAATGTAAATGTTGCAGACGGCGGAATGTGCACAATAGACATAAGAGCATCCATCAAGTATGCCGGAACAAAGGTTATGAACGTATATGTGGACGGAACACTTGCAGGAACAGTTGACATCCAGAGCACAGGCTCATTTGCAACCTTCCAGACATTCTCAAGCGCACCTGTATACATCGGAGCAGGAAACCATA
>JAFRXK010000021.1 GCA_017442865.1 Lachnospiraceae bacterium
AAATTATTATTAGGCATAGCAAAGTCTCCTTTCGTTATTTTGTGGTGATTTAATTATAAAGGAATATGACTTCTATGCCTACTTTTTTTTATAAAAAATGAAGCTGGCTCTAAACCTTACCCCCAAGTAAAGTTTAGAGCCGATATTCTCTGTGGAGCAAGAGCCCCTTAGAAGCATATAGTATCCGTTTAACGGGTTTAGCGACCGTTCAACAGATTTTTCTTGTAAAATTTGGCTTTGTGTAGTATAATTAATTGGTTTCTGAATTGAAGAATTCAGATATTTAAGTGTAGTAAATGAGCGCGCTTGTGCGTTTACATATATGTTGGGACATGGCATGGGCAAAGACCATGCTTGCCCGGGTTTTGTGGGAGAGAATGATGGAATTTAGAAGGATTATTTTGTCGAGGAATCTGATTATATGTGCGGTGGTGCTGATTGCGCTTTGCTGCGGATTTTATGTGAAGGAGCAGGGGGACAATTCATGGTTTGGAACAAAGCAGTATTATGATTTTAAAAGCGAAACTGTGAATATGTATAAGGCTTGTACCGTACCGCAGGCGAGGGAGAGTATCAACTCACGCCTTGATATACTGAATGTTTTTTCGCAGCTTGATATGTATTCGAGCTTCAAAGCAGATATGCCGATGGAGTATAAGGAGTATTATGCTGACGAAGAAAAAGAGTACAGGCAGAAGAATGCTTTTTTTGCCGATATATATGATAGTAATCCCGCAAAATACAGTTATCAGAAGTATTCCATGATATTTACCGCATTGACAGAGGTGAAAAATCAGGTCGATTATGTTGATACTTATGATGAATTTCTGGAGAATATAAAGAAGCAGGCGCAGAATATGTCTACTGTGAGCATTTTTTCAAAGGAAAATTCATTTTCATTAAAAAATATAGAGAAGACTCTTAAGGATTATGACGGACTTGAGGGCATAAAATTGAAACTGGGAATTGATGAACCGGTTACAAGCGTTATGAATTACAGTCTCGTGCATTTTCTGATGCTTGTATTTATCATCCTTCTGGTGAGCAGGCTGATGAGTGAGAGAAAGCAGGGCTTGTGGAGCATGGTTTACGCTGCACCAAAGGGACGTGCGGTGCTTGCGTTGAGAAGGCTTGGTATTATTTCGGCAGGCATTTCGATAATGGGCGTGCTGCTGTACGGAAGTCTTTTTGCGACAGCGTTCTGGTATTATGGTGGCCTTGAGGATATCTACAGAAACATACAGTCGATAGAGATGTTCCGCAATTTTATTATAGCAATGCCTGTGTGGGCATTTATTCTTCTGTATATTGCGGTTAATATTGTTTGTTCAATACTTGTTGCGCTTGTGGTATGGATTATTTTGTCCCTGATTTCAAATACTGTGCCGGCGTTTGCAACTCTGGGCATTATAGGCGCAGCAGAGTATGTGATGTACAAATTTATACCGATTCAGAGCAATTTCAGTATTTTAAAATGCGTGAATCTGTTCGCATTTATAGACCCGACAGAGACGCTTATAACTTACAGAAACTTAAATTTATTTTCGCTTGCAATAAACAGAAGAAGATTGTGTACAATTGTACTGGTAGTGCTTCTCGTTGTATTTTCGATTGTGTGCGTGCGTATAAATGCGCGTAAGAAGCCGGTGCAGTCGCTCGGAAGGTTTGAGATATTTATTTTAAAGCTTGTGGACAGGCTTGTGAGCCTGTACAGACGCATTATCGAGAGACTGTCGCCTGTTGGACATGAGCTTTACAAGATACTTATACTGCAGAAGGGCATACTTGTGCTTGTGGTGCTTGCGTGGTATCTGATTAGTACGATAAATACAAGCACTATTTATTACAGCAGGGCAGGTACATATATTAATGAATTTTATGAGAAGTACAGCGGAAGACCGGGGGTTGCGGTCAACCGTTATCTTGAGAAGCTTGAAAATGAAATTAATGATGTCTATGAGGAGTATGCAAAGCTGAATGAGGGCTATGAGAAGGGTGAGGTTACATATGACGAGCTCTTTGACGCATCAATGAAGCTGAATGCGTATTCCGCAAAGGAGGAGGCGTGCTCGGCAATCAGAAGCAAGACCTATTATCTTCAGATGCTTGAAATGGAGCGTGGAATAAAGGGCTGGCTGCTTAATGACGCGGGCTATAAATGCCTGTTTGACGAGGATTCCAGAAATGTGAACAATACTCATGCTCTGCTTGCGCTGTTTGCGGTGGTGCTGATGCTTTCGGGCGTATTTTCGTATGAGAAGAAGAGCGGCACGGTATGTCTTACGCGCTCTGCCTACGGCGGACGAAAGCTGATATTTAAAAAGAAGCTTGCGGCTGCTGCGATTATTACGTTTATCATATGGCTTATCGTCTATGGCATAGAAATATACAACGTTGCAAGAATGTTCGGCCTTGATTGCTTTGGCGCACCGGTACAGAGCCTTGAGTTTATGTACAGCTTCCCGTTTAAGATTAATATAGGCATGTATATGTTTATGGTTTATTTTATCAGGCTTTTGGAGCTTCTGGCGCTGGGCGGTATTATCATGGCGGTATCAGCCGTGCTTGATTACGAGGTTTCGATAATGGCTTCGGCGGCGGCGCTTGTCATTCCGGGAGTGCTTTATGTGGCGGGAATTACAGCGTTTAGATATATTTCAGTTATTGATCCGTTGGGACTGGTAAATCTGATTTCATCATCCGGTGCGGGACTGTGGTGGCTTGTACCAGTGATTTTTATACTGCTTCTCGGTATAGCGGGATATATTTATGCAGCCTTTAGGTGGTGTGTGACAGGGAGGATAAGAAATGCTTGAGATAAAGAATCTTTCAAAGGAATATGGCAATAATCTTGCACTTGACAACTTTTCGATAAAGATGGAAGAGGGTATTTACGGCATACTCGGCGCAAACGGCGCCGGAAAAAGTACGCTTATGAATCTTATAACCGACAATGTTACAAGAACCTCGGGACAGATACTGTACGGCGGCAGGGATATCCTTGAGATGGGCGAGGAGTTCAGAAAAATTGTAGGCTATATGCCGCAGCAGCAGGGCTTTTATGAGCAGTTTTCCGCAAAAGCATTTATTGTGTACATGGCTGCGCTTAAGGGTATAAGAGGCAGAAAGGCAAGGCAGGAGGCTGACAGACTTTTAAAGCTTGTCAACCTGGATGATGTGGCACATAAAAAGATAGGCAGCTTTTCAGGCGGTATGAAGCAGAGAGTGCTTTTGGCACAGGCACTTATAGGCGAGCCGAAGATACTTATTCTTGATGAGCCGACGGCAGGACTTGACCCTAAGGTGAGAATAAGAATCAGAAACTTTATTTCCGAGCTTTCAAAGGACAAGATAATTATTTACGCAACGCATGTTGTAAGTGATATCGAATGTATTGCCGACCACGTGCTTCTTATCAAGAAGGGCAGGATGATAGGCATGGGAACCCCGTCAGAGCTTATTGACGGCATAAGCGGCAAGGTTGCAGAGGTTACATGTACAAAGGAAGAGTTAAATAAGCTGCAGCAGAAGCACAGGTTTGCGAATGTTTCGCAGAAGAGAGAGGGACTCACATTAAGGGTCGTTGGTGACGATTTGCCGGCAGAATACAAAAGAGTTGAGAATGATATAAATCTTGAGGATGTGTATCTTTACTATTTTGAGTACCTGGATGAGAAGAAGGCTGCGGAAAATGAGACTGCATCCGATGAGACAGAAGATAAACATCATGAGATGACCGGAGATAACAGCTCAGATGTAAGTAAAGAAAATATTTAACGGACCGGTCGGGAGGTATATATGAAAAAGACGTTATTAAAGAAAATAATAATTACTGCTGTGGCATTGATTCTTGTGGCGGCACTGATTACTGCGGGAGTATTGCTTACAAAGAATAAATTTGGCGATAGCTCAGGAGACAAGACAATAATATATGCTGACAGCGTTGAAACTATAACCGGCAGCAGTGGTGCGGGCAGCGTAAACCGCTACACCGGAGTTGTCGAAACACAGAAGTCTGTAGATGTTAAGGCAGATTCAGAGAAAACAATTAAAACTATATTTGTGAAGATTGGAGATATGGTCGAGGAGGGCACGCCTCTTTTTGAGTACGATACCGAAGAAATCAAGCTTAAGCTTGAGGAGGCCAATCTTGAGCTTGAGAGGTTTAATAATACAATTACTACGACAAAGTCACAGATAGAAGAGCTTGAGAAGGAGAAAAAGTCTGCACCGAAGGAGGAGCAGCTTAGCTATACCGCAGAGATTCTGTCATTACAGTCATCAATCCAGCAGACCGATTACGATATAAAGGTTAAACAGATGGAGATTAACAACCTTAACGAATCACTAAACAATTCGGTTGTAAAGAGTAAGGCTGCCGGTGTGATTAAGAGTATCAATGAAAGTAAAAATGATAATCCTTACGGGGATGATGGTTCGTCTGCCTTTATGACCATTGTGGCAGTAGGAGATTACAGAGTCAAGGGCACGATTGATGAGCAGAACTTATATAACATTTCAGAGGACATGGAGGTTATTGTTTATTCCAGAAGGGATAATACCACATGGACAGGAGTAATAGATGAGATAGATACCGAGTCGCCTCAGAGCAATAATAATCAGGATATGTTTTATGGAGGTTATTCTGATTCTATGGGAGAGGCTTCTTCAAAATATGCATTTTATGTTAAGCTTAATGACGGTGACAATTTTATAATAGGTCAGCATGTTTATATTGAGCCTGATGTCGGACAGTATAAGAGCGGCGATATTATAAAGCTTCAGAGTGCATACATTTTTAATGAAGACGGCGAGGATTATGTCTGGGCGCTTAATAAGAACGATAAGCTTGAAAAAAGAAAGGTCGAGCTTGGAAGATATGATTCATTTATGAATATGTATGAGGTTAAGAGCGGCATTGAGATTTCGGACTATATTGCATTTCCTTCAAAATACTGCAAAGAGGGGCAAAGTGTAATAAAGGATACCGGCAAGGCGGCAGACGACAGCATATATCATCGTGATGACGGCTTTGAGGAAGATTATTATACCGAGGACGAAAATGAATTTGTCTGGGATGAGTCAAGCGGCATGCTTAATGAGTATGACAGCGACGGCAATCTTTTTTCGTCAACTGATGAAGAGGGTAATGTTACATATTATGATAAAGACGGCAATCCTGTAGACGCCATGATAAATGAGTCTGAGGAGGTGCTTGAATGATTCTGGAGCTGAAGCATATTTACAAAAATTATGACCAGGGAAAGCTTACCGTACCGGTTCTTAAGGATGTGTCGTTATGTGTTGACGAGGGTGAATATGTTGCAATTATGGGACCATCCGGCTCGGGAAAGACGACTCTTATGAATATAATCGGGCTTCTGGATGTGCCGACCTCAGGTGAGTTTAATTTTGACGGGCATTATATTACAAATGACAATGATAAGATGCTCTCGGCACTGCGAAATAAAAGTATAGGCTTTGTATTTCAGAATTTTAACCTGCTTCCGCGTGAAACAGCACTTGAAAATGTGTGTCTTCCGCTTTTATATGCGGATTATTCAAGAAAGGAGCGAAGACGCAGGGCAGCAGAGGCGCTTGAAAAGGTTGGTCTTGCAGACAGAATGAATTTCAAGCCTACCCAGCTTTCGGGAGGACAGAAGCAGAGAGTTGCAATTGCGCGCGCAATTGTGACAAATCCTAAGATATTACTTGCGGATGAGCCTACAGGCGCACTTGATACAGCGTCAGGACAGCAGGTTATGGAGCTTTTTACGGACCTGAACAGTGAAGGTATGACTGTTGTAATGATAACTCATGACTCTGAGATAGCTGCATACGCTTCCCGCAAGGTTCTTATACGTGATGGTATCCTGACAGAGAATTCGTTAGGAGGAGTAAGTAATGAGTAAGGTTAAGAAGATAGTTATATCGGTAATATGTTTATTATTGGTGCTCTGCCTGACTGTGGGCGGAATATTTACATACAGATGGTATTCTATGAAAAAGAACCCGGTAGGCGTAATACCGGTTTCGGATATCAACAACAGCTGGTATAGTGATTATTCAAATGATGAATACCTGGATGGAGAAGTTAAAAAGGGAATGTCGCAGGTGGTTATGTACGACCCTCAGCTGACGATAACCGAGATACTTGTTAAAAAAGGAGATACTGTAGATGTCGGCACTCCTCTTATAAAATACGATACTACGCTTCTTAATCTGCAGATGCAGATTAAGGAAAATGAAATTCAGACTATTGACATGAAGCTTGAAGCTCTGCGAAAGAAGATTATTACGCTAAAGGGTACAAAGACGGCGAGTGCAGGATATGATTTCAATTCATCTGATGCGTCTGACAAATCGGGAGAAGCCTTCAATGTATCATTTGCAGCACCTGATAAAATGTGCGGCGTCACCAATGTGTCGTTTGCAGTATCAGGCAACACCTCCGGCAGAGTCACTGCAGACAGGCTTATTTTAAGGACTGTGGACGAGCCGGAAACGCAGGAGACAGAAGAGAGCGAAGCACAGGAGGAGCCTGCCGAAGTAATTGCCGATATTTCAGCAGCCTATAAGGGAAACGGTACTGTTGAGGAGCCTTTTACCTTTAAAATAAAACCCGGAACAAGTATAGACGCAAGTCTTATTTCCAAGGCTGTTGAGGGCGGATATGTATGCTGCTTTGAGGTTGCCGTACAGGATAATCCTGAAATAATATTTATACATGGACCTTTGATGGAAAAGAAATAAAAGATATTGCGGCGGACAGCATCAATCCGGTGGAGACAGAGCCTGAAAATCCGGATGAGCCTGTAGAGACAGAGCCGGAGCTTCCTGATGAGCCGGATTTCCCTGACGAACCGGATTTCCCTGATGAACCGGACATACCGTGGGAGCCGGACATTCCTGATGAGCCGGACTATCCTTTTATTCCTGATTTCCCTGATGAGCCGGCAGTGACGCCTGATCAGATAAAAAAGGCAATTAAAGAGGCAGAAAATGAGTTGAAAACTCTTGAGCTTGATAAAAGGAGTGCACAGATAGAGTACAGAAAGCTGCAAAATAAACTGTCTGACGGATTGCTTTTAAGTACGGTAAAGGGCGTTGTTTCAGATATAACTGATGAAGAAGCTGCAGCAACCGGTGGTGAGCCGGTTATGACGGTCAATGCGACGGAGGGAACCTATGTAGAAGGCTTTGTCGGAGAAAATATGCTTGGCAGAGTGTACCTGAATCAGGGGATTTCAGTTATGTCATTTAATACGGGTGATATGTTTGAGGGCAGAATTACAAGTGTTTCGGATATTGCCGACGAGAACTATTCGTATTATGGCGGTCAGAGTCAGTCATTTTATAAATTCACTGCTGTTGTGGACGATAGTGAGCTTGGCGAAAATGATTTTGTCCAGATAACGCTTGCTTCTGATTATGACAGCAAGGGAGCTTTGTATATTGAAAGAGCATATGTACGTGAAGACAATGGCATATACTATGTGTTTATTGCCGGAGACGACGGAAAGCTTAAAAAACAGCCTGTTAAAATCGGCAAAATAATGGACGGATACTGCATGGAGGTGCTTGAGGGCCTTTTGGAGTCAGACTATATCGCGTTTCCTTATGGTAAAAATGTTAAAGAGGGTGCACCTGTTGTGGAAGATGATGGCAGCAGTATGTATTATTACTAGGAGGTGCGTGGATTATGTTAGAGAATATAGGACTTTCATTTAAAGGAATCTGGGCACATAAGATGCGTTCATTTCTCACAATGCTCGGTATCATCATCGGTATTGCGTCGATAATAACGATTGTTTCAACTATAAAGGGAAGCAATGAGCAGATAAAGCAGAATCTTATCGGTTCGGGCAACAATACGGTAAATATTGAATTGTTTCAGGATGACTGGAATTATGAGATGCAGTACAATGGTATTCCGAAGGGCGTGCCCGTAATATCAAAGAAGGTACTTGGTGAGATAAACAGGATAAATGGCGTCGAGGCGGCGGCAACCTATGTTTTCCGTAATGAATACGAGGGCGTATATTATGGAAATACAGGGTTAAACGGCGTGACAGTTACAGGCATAGATGATAAGTATTTTGATGTGTGCGGATATGTTGCAAAAAGAGGCCGACTCTTTGATAGTAACGATTACACTAATTTTTTAAAAACGGCAGTTATTGATACAAATTCTGCACTGGGTCTGTTTCATGGAGAAAATCCTGTCGGGAAGACGATTGATATAAAGGGAGAACCGTTTGTTGTAATCGGCGTTGTATCCCAGGCTTCAAAATATGAGCCGGTAATAAATACAATGGAGGATTATTATACATATAATTCGGATTATTCAAGCGGAAATATTTTTATACCTTATGCAGACTGGCCTATTATATATCAGTATGATGAGCCGCAGAATGTAGTAATACAGGCAAAAAATACTGATTACATGACAAAGGCAGGAAGAGAAACGGCACAGATACTTAACAATTATATTGAGACGGATATGATGAATTCAGAGGGAGCGATTCAATATAAGAGCAAGGATTTGCTTGAGCAGGCAACGCAGATACAGCAGTTAAGTGCTGCGGCAAATCAGCAGCTTATCTGGATAGCCGGTATTTCACTTATAGTTGGAGGCATTGGCGTAATGAACATCATGCTTGTTTCGGTAACGGAAAGAACCCGTGAAATCGGACTTAAAAAGGCACTGGGAGCAAGAAGAAGGAGAATACTTTTTCAGTTCCTTACGGAAGCATCAGTGCTGACAAGCATCGGCGGTATAATCGGCGTTGTATGCGGTATTATTCTTGCCTATATCTTTTCGGCGGCTACAAGCGCTCCAGTTGCGATAAGCGTTCCTGCAATAATTGTTTCGGTTGCATTTTCAATGGTTATAGGTATTTTATTTGGACTGATACCATCAATAAAGGCGTCAAAGCTTAATCCGATAGATGCACTCAGGTACGAGTAAAATAAAAAAGTCCGGCTGACCATAATTTATAGTGGTTTCAAAATAACTGTACGATAAAATGAGCAGACCTTCATGGTCTGCTTATTTTAAATGGCGTTGTTTATTTGCATCACAGGATGGACACCTGTATTATTCAACGGGGTGAAATAGAAATCGCCCGGGCGGAATGGCCCGGGCGATAAATTATAAAGCAGCTAAATTAAAAAGCGTTTTTTGTATTCTTCATAATAACGCTCAAATGCAGGGCTGCGCTTTTCATGAAGCTTGCTGAGATAATCGTGAGTATCAAATAAGTCGTAACCTAACTCAATCATTGCAACAGCGATATTTGAACAGTGGTCTGAAACCCTCTCGCAATTTGTGAGGATGTCGTTGAATACGAAGCCCTGAACAATTGTACATTCGCCGTGCTGAAGCCTGTTTATGTGATTGTGCTTCATCTCATCACATAAATCATCAATAAGCTCCTCAAGCGGTTCAACCTGTTCTGCTATAGATAAATCATTTTTAACAAAGGCATCTACTGCAAGACGGACAACCTCTGATACTGCCTCGCGGATTGTTGACAATTCCTTAAGAGCACTGTCGGAAAACTTGACACCCTTCTCGTGAATCTCCTTTGCGTTTTCGGCAAGATTCAACGCGTGGTCTGATATACGCTCAAAATCTGAAAGTGTATGCAGGAATTTTGAAATCTCCTCATTCTGTACGGCTGTCATCTCCTGACCTGTAAGCTTTACAAGATAAGTGCCAAGAGAGTCTTCGTATTCATCTACTGAGGATTCCATAGTGCGTACCTCCTCAAACCCAGCTTCATCAAACTTGTTGATGAGGGAGAGAGCCTTATTTAATGCATTGCCTGAAATATGCGCCATGTCGTTGATAGTCATACGGCTCTGCTCAATCGCAAGGGCAGGATGGCTGATAAAACGCTCCTCAAGGCGGATACCCGGTCTATCCTCCTTTGTTGTGTTCTTATCCTTGATAAGATTTGTAACTGTTGCTTCTATGACATCAGTAAATGGTAAAAGCAGCGCAACTAATATAAGACGCATTATTGTATTTATAAAAGCAAGCGAAAACGGATCCATGATTTTATCCATGAATGAGAAGTTAAATATAGCATTTGAAATATAAAATGCTGCGGCTGTAAACATAACGCCTAAGGTAGCCGATATAGGGTATACGAAAGCAGTACGCCTTCCATTGACATTGGCTCCGATTGCTGATAAAAGCACCGGGGTGCTTGCACCGATGGAAATACCCATAAGCAGAGGAAGCGCCGTACTAAAGCTCATGGCACCGGTAACCGAAAGCGCCTGCACAATACCTACGGCGGCTGAAGCAGACTGCAGCAATGCAGTAAATACAAGTCCGACAAGGATACCTAATAATGGATTTGACATCGAGGTAAGCGCTGATGTAAACCATGCCTGCTCTCCAAGTACGCTAACCGCACCGCTCATGATGCTCATACCGGTCATAAGAACTGAAAAACCTAATAATATATCGCCGATATTTTTAAAGGTCTGTCTTTTGGCAAACATTCTGAGAATAATACCGCAGAATGCAACAATACCGGTAAGAGTTGCGGTAGAAATAATCTTTGTCAGACCGCCGGTACCTTCAAGGTAGCTTAAGCAGACAACCCAGCCTGTTATACTTGTTCCGAGAATGGCACCGAGTATGACATTGATACCCTGACGCACCTTCATCATGCCTGAATTGACAAATCCGACGACCATAACTGCCGTAGCGCATGATGACTGGATAACTGCGGTAACTCCTGTACCAAGCAGTACACCCTTTAACATAGTGTTGGACAGCCTGTAAAGAATAGGCTCAAGCTTGTTGCCAGATACCTTCTTAAGACCGTCACCCATGAGCGACATACCAAAAAGGAAAAATGCCACGCCGCTGATAAGTTGAATAATCTCTGTAATATTCACAATTGTGCTCCTCTCATTTGTACTCTGAAATATTGAATTGTGACCACGCCGTGCGTGAAAATATGCAGCCTGTATGCTTTAAATGGAAAGCTGGACGCATACCCTCTGCATCATATTATTATAATAAATGTATAAGGTTAAATACACTACCTGATTAAGGTTAAATCTATGTAAAATAATATGCTTATACTGTTCACTTTTTTTTAAATGTGATAAAATATATAAAAACAGCAGCAGGTGGGATTAATGATTTATTTTTTAGAGGATGACGACAGTATAAGAAAACTGGTTATATATGCTTTGGAGAGTCAGGGGTATGAAGCGCAGGGGTTTGAGAGACCGTCAGCATTCTGGAAGCAGATAGACGGGCTTTTGCCTTCGCTTATTCTCCTTGATATCATGCTTCCTGAGGAGGACGGCATATCGATATTAAAGAAACTAAAGGCAAGTCCGGTTACAGCCATGCTTCCTGTAATTATGATTACTGCGAAGAATTCGGAATATGACCGTGTTGAGGGGCTTGATGCTGGAGCGGATGATTATATTGTAAAACCGTTCGGTATGATGGAGCTTGTGGCGCGAGTACGTGCAGTATTGCGAAGAAGCGAGACTGATTCGGCCTCAAAGGAATATAAGATAGGAATTTTGTCGGTTTCACCGGAAAGACACGAGGTCAGGGTAGGACAGGAGACAGTTAATCTGACTTATAAAGAATTTTCGCTTTTGTGCCTGCTTGCGGAGAATGAGGGCATGGTTCTTAGCAGGACGATGCTTATGGACAGAATCTGGAATATGGAGACTGAGCGTGAAAACCGTACGCTGGATGTGCACGTGCGTACGCTCCGTGCAAAGCTTGGGGCAGCCGGCGCATATATTGAAACAGTCCGCGGTGTAGGATACAGGATAAAGGGTGACGGCCGATGACAAGAAAGATATTTATATATGCGTTTTTAACAGGCGGACTGGTGCTTATTTTGTGCGGCTCTTTATTTTTCGGGCTTCAGTACAAGCAGACGCTTGATGAGAACTATGAGGCGCTTAAACGGGAAGCGGATTTTGCTGCAGCGGGACTTATGACAGGTGGGACAGATTATCTAAAAAGCCTCAGAAATAATGGTAATATCACATGGATTGCCGCTGACGGAAGTGTTATTTATGATAGCAGACAGGCATCGGACAATAATAATCAGAGAGAATATAAAGAGGTAAGAGACGCGTTTGAGAAGGGTGAAGGACAGGGCATAAGAGATTCGATAGATGATAATAATACAATGTATTATGCGTGCCTTTGTGATGACGGCACTGTGCTCAGGCTTTCAAGGCCGGTAAGTGTAGTAAAATATGCATTCAGCTCGGTAAGCCCTGTATTGTGGGTGTTTGTGCTTGTGTCAATTATTTCAGGAGTCGTTGCCTTCCGTGTGGCAAAGCTTGTTTTAAGACCTATAAATGATCTGAACCTTGATAATCCGGACACCTCGGATATTTATTCAGAGCTTGAGCCACTGGTAAATCGTCTGCAGGAGCAGAAAGCTACGATAAATGAGCAGATGGACGAGTTAAAGCACAGACAGAGGGAATTTGCGGCGCTTACAAACAGTATGGAGGAGGGCTTTTTACTTATTGATAAGGAGGGCTTTATTCTCAGTGCAAATACTGCTGCGATAAGACTTACAAACGGCTGCGAGATAGGCGATGTTCTTAAATTCAGCGATGAGGATATTAATAAAGAACTTCAAAAAGCTCTGGATGGCGCGCATTCTGAGGCGCTTATGGCACATGACGGAAGAAGCTACAGGGTGATTGTAAATCCGGTGCTGGTACACAAAAGAGTTTCAGGCGTTGTTTTGCTTATGCTTGATGTTACGGAAAAGGAGCAGAGGGAAAGACTCAGACAGGAATTTTCGGCAAATGTTTCACATGAGCTTAAGACTCCCCTTACATCTATCTCAGGCTTTGCAGAGCTGATACACGAGGGATTGTGTACCGAGGAAAAGATGCGTGAGTTTTCGGGAGATATTTATCGTGAGTCACAGCGCCTTATTACGCTTGTTGATGATATTATAAAGCTTTCAAGGCTTGATGAGGAGGGCGTGATTCAGGAGTTTGAAGAGGTAGACCTTTACAGAGTTGCCGAGGATGTTATGGACAGCTTAAAATCGGCTGCCGAAAAGAGAAGCATAACCTTTGAGCTTACAGGCACGCATGCGTATATAAACGGTGTTTGGCAGACGGTGCATGAGATGATATATAATCTTTGCGACAACGCCATAAAGTATAACAGAGAGGGCGGAAGCGTCAGAATTGCTGTAGAGGAGAATACTGATGTTGTAAAAATATTTGTTGAGGACACGGGTATAGGTATTCCTTACTCCGAGCAGGAAAGAATTTTCGAACGCTTTTACCGCGTCGATAAGAGCCACTCAAAGAGAATCGGAGGTACCGGACTCGGTCTTTCAATCGTAAAGCATGGCGCACAGCTTCACAATGCACGTACAGAGGTGGAGAGCGTGCCGGGCAAGGGCACAAGGGTGACGCTCTTGTTCCCTAAAAGCAGCGAAGGATTACTTTAATGAACAGAAATTAATTGACGGAGGGAGGAAGAAACCATGTTCAGGAAGATGAGATTATTTAACAAGCAGGCGGATAATGAAGAATGTATAAGTATACTTAAGAGTGCTCCGAGAGGAGTACTGGCACTGCTGGGGGACGAGGGCTATCCTTACACAGTGCCTATGGATTTTGTTTATGACGACGGAAGCATATATTTTCACAGTGCTTTAAGCGGACACAAGGTGGACGCAATCAAGAATTACGATAAGGCTTCATTTTGTGTGCTTAGTGACGGTGTTAGAAATGAAGGCGAGTGGTGGTACAACTTCACAAGCGTGATTGCATTCGGCAGGATTAAAATTGTTGAGGACGAGAAGAAGGCGATAGAAAAGCTTAAACTTCTGGGCTTAAAGTATTTTCCAGAGGATATTGATGTGGATGAGGATGTAAATAATAATCATCATAAGATATTCTGTGTTGAACTTAAGATAGAGCATTTGACAGGGAAGCACATAGCTGAGAAATAATCTTTGTCAGCAAAAAATTTGCCAATGGCATTATAAAATAAAACGGGGGATTATTATGGTTACAAACGATGTTGCATTTGTTGAGTTTAAGCATAAATTGATTGAGGCAGTCTGCCGCCTTGCGTGGGAGGATAAGCTGGACGCTGAGCATACAGAGGAAATGGTTTATAAGATACTTCCGGGTCCGAAGCCTGAGTACCGCTGCTGTGTGTATAAGGAGAGGGAGATTGTCAGGGGCAGAATTAAGCTTGCCGGCAGGCAGGATATATCCACGGATAAGGAGTCAAACAATGTGGTGAAGGTTATTGAAGCGGCGTGTGATGAGTGTCCGATTGTGGCATATTCAGTAACCGACATCTGCCGCTTCTGTCTTGGAAAGCCATGCCTTAAGGCCTGCAATTTCAATGCAATAAAGCCCGGAGAGGTGCGTATGCACATTGACCCGGCAGCCTGCAGGCACTGCGGCGCCTGCTCAAAGGTTTGTCCGTTTAATGCCATCGTACACATGGAAAGGCCATGTAAAAAGTCATGTCCGGCGGGTGCCATTGATTATAATGAGTATGGAATCTGCACAATAGATGAGAGTAAATGCATACAATGCGGACAGTGCATACACAGCTGTCCGTTTGGAGCGATAGGCTCAAAGGTTTACCTTGTCAATATAATCGAGGATATTAAGGCAGGCAGGGAGGTTTATGCAATGTGTGCGCCGGCTACGGAAGGACAGTTCGGCGAGGATGTAGATATGGCAGCCATGAGAAATGCCTTGATTAAGCTTGGTTTTAAGGATATGGTGGAGGTTGGACTTGGCGGCGACATGACGGCAGCGTACGAGTCTGAGGAATGGAGTGAGGCGTTAAAGGAAGGCAGAAAGATGACCACCTCCTGCTGTCCGGCGTTTATTAATCTGCTTAAAAAGCATTTTCCGGCAGTCTATGAGAATAATATGTCACAGACAGTCTCACCGATGTGTGCGGTTTCAAGATATTTAAAAGCAATACATCCTGGCTGCGTGACGGTGTTTATTGGACCGTGCATTGCAAAGAAGGCTGAGACTATGGACAAATCCGTTGAGGGCAACGCCGATTATGCAATGACCTATGGCGAGCTTGGCTCTCTTATGGCTTCAAAGGGCATTGAGTTTGAAAAGGTGAATGAAGCATATCAGGAGGCTTCGGTCTGGGGCAAGAGATTTGCTTCCGGCGGCGGCGTAGCCGCCGCAGTGATTGAGTGCATGCAGGAGCGCAGAGAGGATACCTCTGATATTAAATTGTTAAAATGTGCGGGCGGTGCTGAGTGCAAAAAGGCAGTCCTGATGCTTGCAAACGGCAGGCTTTCGGAGGATTTTATTGAAGGTATGATGTGTGAGGGCGGCTGCGTCGGCGGACCGTCAAAGCACAGGACAGAGGCAGAGATTACAAAGGCGAGAAATACACTGCTTTCTAAGGCTGATAAAAGAAATGTGCTTGATAATCTCAAACAATATCCGATGGACAGCTTTTCAATGTACCGTGACGGACATTTTGAAGAAGAAAAATAAATTTTAAGTGTTTATAAAAAGTGGCAGGAATAACCTTGATATTTAAAGTATAAACAACCTTCTTTTAGTGCATCATTTTATTACAGGATGATGAAGCGGAGGTTGTAGTTATGGCTGGATATAAGGTTGAAATCTGCGGTGTTAATACAGCACAGCTGCCATTATTAAAAAATGACGAGAAGGAGGAGTTGTTTAAAAGGATTAAGGAAGGCGATTTGAAGGCAAGGGAAAAATACATTAAGGGCAATTTAAGACTTGTTCTAAGCGTAATACAGCGTTTTGCGGGTAATAATGAGAATCTGGACGATTTGTTTCAGATTGGCTGTATAGGACTTATTAAGGCAATAGATAATTTTAACCCTGAGATGATGGTTAAGTTCTCAACTTATGCGGTGCCGATGATTATCGGCGAGGTAAGGCGTTATCTCAGGGACAACAATTCAATAAGGGTGTCGCGTTCGCTCAGAGACACGGCATACAAGGCTATATATGCGAAGGAGCAGCTTCAGCGCAAGAATACAAAGGAGCCTACGGTGTGCGAGATTGCGCAGGAGATAGGCATAAGCAAGGAAGATATAGTATTTGCGCTGGATGCAATCCAGACGCCTGTAAGCCTCTATGAGCCGGTGTATACCGAGGGCGGGGACGCTCTGTATGTGATGGACCAGATAAGCGATAAGAAGAACAATGAGGAGAACTGGATAGAGGACATTTCTCTTAAGGAAGCGCTTAAAGGGTTACCGGACAGGGAAAGGCACATTATTGAGCTGAGGTTTTTTGAGGGAAGGACGCAGATGGAGGTGGCGCGCGAGGTGGATATTTCGCAGGCACAGGTAAGCCGCCTTGAGAAAAATGCGCTTAAGATGATGAAGAAGTATTTGTGCTGAAAAAAATAAAGCCATCAGGGTTTGAAGTTATATCGCCCCGATGGCTTTAATCATGCTATGTATTATTTTGAAGCAGAATCAAATAATTCGCAAACCTCCTTTGATGGAGCCTTGTCAATTAATGATACAACAACTGCTGCGATAAGACCTGTGATAAAGCCAGGAATAATCTCGTAAAGACCTGTTGATGATGAAAGAAATGCGTACCATAATGCATCAACAGCAAAGCCGCAGACTATACCTGCGATAGCGCCCTTGAAGGTAAGTCTTCTCCAGTAAAGTGAAAGGATGATTACAGGACCGAAGGCTGCACCGAATGCGCCCCACGCACACTCTACAAGACCCATGATGCTCTCGAATGTAGGAATCTTTGCTGACAGTGTTGCAATGATAAGTGCGATAATTGCGATAACAACAACTACGATTCTTCCTGCCCACATGACCTCATTTTTAGAAGCCTTCTTGCGGATAACAGGCTTGTAAACATCGGATGCAAATGCAGATGATGAAGCAAGAAGCTGTGAATCTGCAGAGCTCATTGATGCTGCAAGGATAGCTGATAAGAGCACACCTGCGATAAGTGCAGGGAACACGCCGCGAACCATGTTGATGAATACGAGCTTTCTGTTTGCTTCATCAAGGATGTCGCCAAGATAATGACGGCCTACGATACCGACAACAGAAGCCATGAAAAGAATTAATGTAGTCCATGTACATCCTATAATTTGTGACTTCTTCATCTCTTTTTCAGATCTGATTGACATATAACGAATAATGATATGAGGCATACCGAAGTATCCGAGACCCCAGCCGAAACCGCTTAAGATATTTGCAATGCTCTCCCAGTTGAAGCTTCCGCTTGATAAGATGTTGTAATAATTTTCAGGGAGATTTGCAGCAGCGCCTGCAACCCAGTCACCGGCATTCATAACAAATAAAGCAATAATCGGAGCTACCATCAATGCGGCAAGCATAAGCATGCCCTGGAAGAAGTCTGTCCAGCAGACAGCCTTGAAGCCGCCGAGAAAGGTGTAAAGCACGATGATTGCTGCAGCAACAATCATGGCTGATGTTGCGCTAACGCCGAACACCTGATTGAACAGTGTACCGCAGGCTGAAATACTTGATGCTGTGTATACGCAGTAAACAACTACAAACACGATAGCGCAGATAATCTGAAGCACCGGGCTTGACTCCTTGAAGCGGTTTGTAAGATACTGCGGAATAGTAATAGAATCGTTTGCCTTGATTGAGAATTTTCTAAGCTTCGGAGCTATGAAAATCCATGAGCAGATTGTTCCGAGCAGCAGACCTATTGAAATCCAGATCTGACCGATACCCCAAAGGTATATTGAACCCGGAAGACCCATAAGAACCCATGCGCTCATGTCTGATGCGCCGGCACTGAGTGCTGCAACAAAACCATTCATGTTTCTTCCACCGAGGAAGTACTCTCTTTCACCATCGCTGCCCTTTGACTTAAAGAAGAAATAAAGTCCTACAGCGATAACTATGGCGAAGTAGACGATAAATGCTGACAATTCGTAATAATTCATGTCATTACCTCTTTCTTTTTATAAAAATGATATTAATAAAAGTAATATAAAAGTCGTATATTACCCACATGGATTATATTTTACACAATGTTTTAAAATAAAGCAAGTAAAATAATAAATTTATATAAATAAATAATTTGATTATTGCATTTTGTTAAACGAGTGCTAAAATATATATGAAAAAAATTAATATAAAAACAGGAGAGGGATATGAGTATTAAGAAGTATGAAGCTTTTTTAAAAATAATTGAAACAGGTTCGCTCTCAAAGGCAGCTAAGGAGCTGAAATGCACACAGTCGGGCATAACGCATATGATAAAGAGTCTGGAGGACGAATGGGGCTTTCAGATTATGACCAGAAACAAGGCAGGAGTAAAGCTTACTGAAAGGGGACGCGAATTATATCCACTGATACGTGAGGTTGTGTGGAGCAATGATATTCTGGAGCAGACTGCTGAGAGGTTAAGGAATAAAAATACTTCGGTTATACGAATAGGTACATTTAAAAGCATGGCGGTAAACTGGCTGCCGGGCATTATTAAGGAATACCAGAGCACAAATCCGGGAACCGAATTTAAAATCGAGGACGGAGATTATGACGATATCGACAGATGGATTAAGAATAATGACATAGACATCTGCTTTATTAATATGAATATGAAGCTGGAGTGCAAGTGCATTAAGCTCTGTGATGACAGGCTGCTTGCAGTGCTGCCAAAGGATCACAGGCTTGCTGATAAAAAAGTATTCCCGGTGGTAGAGTTTGAAAAGGAGCCGGTAATAAGTCTTATTGACAATACAGACCAGGACGCAAGAAATGTGCTGCTGGCGGCGGGCGTAAGACCGGTATCAAAGCTTAAAACAAAGGACGAATTTGCGATGCTTGCGATGGTGGAAAAGGGCCTGGGCATCTGCATCATGCCGGAGCTTGTGCTTATGGGAAGGATGGACAACGTAAAGGTGCTGGAACTTTCACCGAATGCAAAACGTGAAATAGGTCTTGCGATTCCTTCATTTGAAAATGAAAGGATTGCGGAATTTGCTGCATTTATCGATAAATGGGTCAGGGAAAATTATAAGCCACAGATTTTATAATAAAACGCACATTAAAATATATTATCGTTCACTTAATTATATTGATAAATATTGTCATGTGTATTATCATATAACATAACAGCAGTTGATATATTAATGGCTGCTGAGATTGCAGAAGTTAATAGGTTTGTAACTGCAGATATTTAAGAGGCAGAATATTTTTGCTGACAGAAAAATATAACATAAACGGGAGGATTGTTATGCAGAAAAAAGATATTGCAATGTGTGTTATTTTATCAATTGTTACCTGTGGCATATACGGCATATATTGGTTTGTAACATTGACTGATGATGTGAATGCGGCTTCGGGTGAGCAGGGGGCGACCTCAGGAGGCATTTCGGCACTGCTTACAATAGTTACCTGCGGTATTTACGGTATATACTGGGCATATAAGCAGGGCGAGCGCATTAATAAAGCAAAACAGCTGCGCGGATTACCGGATGACACCAATACGCCGATTCTTTACCTTATTCTCTATATTGTTGGACTTGGCATTGTGGCAAATGCGATTATGCAGAATGAATTGAACCAGCTTATCGAGATGTAACAGACATTTGCGGAATTAAATAATTGTGGTATAATAGGTGCTGCCTAGCTGTAACAGGTTAGGCAGCACATTTTTGCGCATTTAGAATAATAAGCCGCAGTTTTCAATAGAAATATGCGCGGCTTGGATGTTTCGGAGATTTAGGGCTATGTATGAGTATACGCCGGTGCAATGGCTGTTGTTTTTTTATGTATATTGTTTTTTGGGATGGTGCTGGGAGACTGCTTTTGTTTCGATAAATAAAAAAAAGTTTGTAAACAGAGGCTTTATGGTCGGACCGTGGCTTCCGATTTACGGCTCCGGTGCTGTGGCAGTACTGTGGATAGTGCTTCCGGTCAGGGACAATATTTTTCTGGTATTTTTATTCGGCATGCTTGCCGCAACTATTCTGGAATATTGTACAGGTACGGTTATGGAGGCTCTTTTTAAGGTGCGGTATTGGGATTATTCAAATCATCCCTTCAACATTAACGGGCATGTTTGCCTGCTTTGTTCTCTTGGCTGGGGTGTATTTTCGGTGTTGCTGGCGTATGTGCTTCATCGCCCTGTAGAATTTGTTGTCATGAGTCTTGATGATGTTGCACAAAAATGGATAACGGCTGTTATATCGGTGCTTATGTCTATTGACTTTGCCCTGTCCTTCAGGGCCGCTATGGACATTAAAACCGTGCTTGAAAATATAACCCAGAGCAATGCGGAAATCAGAAAGCTCAAAAAGAGGCTGGATGTGTTTATCGCTGTTGCGTATGATGACAGCCAGCAGCTTGTTAAAAAGTATGATGAAAAGCTTAGCCAGACAAAGCAGATGTACCATGAGCTTTACGAAAATATACGCCAGAAGTTTTCGTTTATTGACAGGGCGAAAAACGGCATAGGCTGGATAAAAGCATTTTCGTCGGAGGACAGAAAGTTTGAGTATGAGCGTCTGAAGCTTGGCTTTGCATTTATCAACAAATTGAATGAAGAACGTAAGAAATACATCAACGTCTGGGTCAAGCGTATTATCAGAGGCAACCCTGATTTCAATTCTAAAAAATACAGCGCAGCCGTTGAGGAGCTTAAGGATATTATTTTCAGAAAGAAAAATTCAGATAATGACAAGGAGAATGATACAGTTATGGTTAGAGAGAATTATGCAGACATAAGAAAACGTATAGACGAGGCATGCCTTAGAAGCGGCAGGAAGCCTTCGGAGGTAACGCTTATTGCGGTCAGCAAGACAAAGCCTGTTGAGATGATTGAGGAGCTGGCTGAGTACGGCGTGGTCGATTTCGGTGAGAACAAGGTGCAGGAGATGTGCCGCAAAATTGAAGTGATTGATAAGCCTCTTAACTGGCACCTGATAGGACACCTCCAGAGAAACAAGGTAAAGTACATTGTGGACAAAGCGTACCTGATACATTCCGTGGATTCCTTAAGGCTTGCAGAGGAAATTCAGAAGGAGGCAGTCAAGGCGGGTGTAGTCTGCCGTGTGCTTATCGAGGTAAATATCGGCGGCGAGGAGAGCAAGGACGGCGTATCGGCTGCGGATGCCCCGGAGCTTGTCGAAGAAATATCAAGGCTTTCAAATGTAAAGGTGGTTGGACTTATGACCGTTGCGCCGCCTGTGGATAATCCTGAGGACAACAGGGTATACTTTGCAGGCATGAAAAAGCTTGCAGAGGATATCAAAGCCACGAACCTTCCGAATGTCGAGATGAACGAGCTGTCTATGGGCATGACTGATGATTTTGAGGTCGCTGTTGAAGAGGGCGCAACTATGGTAAGAGTGGGCACCGCGATATTCGGCGAGAGAGATTATGGAGTGCAGGGGTAGAGCACGCCTGCTTCAAAAAAACTATTCCTGTTGTGGGTGGAGTCGTTGGTGGAGGGTTAACATATGCTACATTTAAGCCTTGCTGTTACAGACTAAAAGAGGCATTGCAGGATACAATGCTTAGTAACCCTGAAAATCATAAAGAAACCAAGGAAGAACAGCAAATATATGAAGATATAAAAAATGGTGTTATTTATGATGTAGAGCCTGAAGATGTTCAGGTTATAGAAGATGATTCAGAAGAATAAGACATATTAAAGACCGGTATTTTCTGCAATATACAGAGTTACCGGTCTGTTTTGTTATTGAAGAAATTTTTTTAAGAACGGTTCTAAACATTACGCCAAAGTAAAGTTTAGAACCCAAAATACTAGCTTATGTTATAGCCTTCCCCCAGCGGCTTAATCTGTCTCTTATATATTATTACAAAAAATACAACTGACAGCACTGACGCTACAAGCTCTGCAATCGGGAATGCCGCCCACATGGCGTTGATACCGAGCGTTACCGCGAAGATGTAGGCAAGTGGCAGGATGATGATAAGCTGCCTTGAAAGAGAGATTATCATGCTGAACATACCGTTGCCGAGAGCCTGAAATACTGATGAGATTATTACGTTAAAGCCTGTTACTATGAAGCAGAGGCTGATTATTCTTAGAGTGTAGACTCCGAGCCTTAGCTGCTCATTAGATGCGTTGAAAATTGAAAGCAGTTGTGTTGGCATACACTGGAATATTATAAAGCCGGTGAGCATGTAGGCGGTTGCGCAGCCGATACTTAAAAGTATGGTGTGGATGATTCTCTTTTTATTGCGGGCACCGTAGTTGAAGGCAATGATAGGAACCATACCATTTACCAGACCGAACACCGGCATAAATACGAAGCTTTGAAGCTTAAAGTAAATGCCGTAAACTGATACGCCTGTGGAGGATTTGAGCACCTTGAGAAGTATCATATTTAAACCAAAGTTCAAAATCGAACCGATTGCGGACATAATTGTAGCAGGAACGCCTACTGCAAGAATTTGCCTGATGACAAATTTATCAGGCTTAAAGCCGCGAAAAGTAAGCTTTAATTCCTTATTAATTTTGAGATTGAATATTAATGCGAGGCACATTGCGCATATCTGGCCTGTCACCGTGGCGATGGCGGCGCCCCTTGTGCCCATTGCCGGAAGCCCGAAATAACCGAAGATAAATATAGGGTCGAGAATAATATTTATGATTGCGCCGATGCTCTGAGAAATCATTGTATAGAATGAATGTCCGGTTGATTGCAGCAGCCTTTCAAAGGTAATCTGCAAAAACATGCCGAAGCAAAATATTGTGCAGATGGAGAGATAGTTTGTTCCGTACGAAACAATTGTTTCGTCAGAGGTCTGCGCCGTGAAAAATGTTCTGGTGAAGAAAAGACCGAAAATAAAAAACACAATAATTCCGATGACTGCAATAAAAATACCGTTTAATGCGGCGGCATTTGCCCTTTCATAATTTTTCTCACCGAGGCTTTTTGACAAAAGCGCATTGATGCCGACTGCCATACCTGTAGAAAGTGCAATCATGAGATTCTGAATCGGGAATGACATTGAAAGCGCACTGACTGCATTTTCATTTATCTGGGCAACAAAATATGTATCGACTACATTATAAAATGCCTGAACAAGCATGGAAATAATCATTGGCATTGCCATTACAAATAGCAGATGCGGTATATTCATGTAGCCCATTTTGTTTGGTGCCGGTGTCGTTCTGTTAGATTCCATGGTGTAACCTCCGTGAATTTAAGAAAATATCATTTTGCTGCAATAAATAAAGAACAAATGCTGATGAAATAAAAGCATTGCAGTAATGTTATAGTAAAGGCTGATACTGTAATTGTCAATTAGAACTTAAAAGACTATTGCAAATAATAAAATCTTATTATAAAATAAAAGCGTGCCACGCAACTGGCGGAAAGCAGGAGCACCTGCAGGGAGCGTGGATAGTTTTGAGCCGACCGCCTGGGCAATCCTATATGGGTTACTCAGGCGTTTTTGTACCCGTAGGATTATAAGAAAAGGAGAATTCAGATGAGAGCTTTAATAAGTGTATCAGACAAAACAGGTATTGTTGAGCTTGCAAAGGGGCTTACTGCATTAGGCGTAGAAATCATTTCTACAGGCGGAACCTACAAAAAGCTGAAGTCGGAGGGCGTGGACGCTATTGAGATTTCAGAGCTTACAGGCTTCCCGGAGTGCCTTGACGGACGTGTAAAGACACTTCATCCAATTGTACATGCCGGACTTTTAGCTATGCGTTCAAAGCCGGAGCATATGCAGCAGCTTAAGGATTTAGGCATTGAGACAATTGATATGGTAATTGTAAACCTTTATCCATTCAAGGCTACTATTATGAAGGAGGGCGTTACAAGAGATGACGCCGTAGAGAATATTGATATCGGCGGACCGACAATGCTTCGTGCCGCAGCAAAGAATTATCAGGATGTTGCAGTTGTTGTTGACCCTAGAGATTATGAGACAGTTCTTACAGAGCTTAAGGAAAATGGCAGCGTATCACTTGAAACAAAGTTCTACCTCATGCAGAAGGTATTCATGCACACATCAAATTACGATACGATGATTGCAGATTACTTAAAGAAGGAGCGTGGAGACTTTTCACTTCCTGAGACACTTACAATGACATTTGAGAAGGTTCAGGATATGCGTTACGGCGAGAATCCGCACCAGCAGGCAGCATTCTACCGCGAGGTGGGTAAGCAGGTCGGCTCACTTGTAGATGCAAAGCAGTACAACGGCAAGGAGCTTTCATTTAACAATATTAACGATACAAATGGCGCTTTAGAGCTTCTTAAGGAGTTTACAGAGCCTACAGTTGTAGCCTGCAAGCATGGAAATCCTTGTGGCGTAGGCAGCGCAGACACTATCGAGGAGGCATGGACAAAGGCATACAATGCTGACAAGACTTCAATCTTTGGCGGAATCGTTGTTTTAAACCGCGAGGTAACTGCCGAAATCGCAGAGCAGATGAAGGAAATCTTCCTTGAGGTTATCGTTGCTCCTTCATACACAGAAGAGGCGCTTGCAATTCTTTGCGAGAAGAAGAATGTACGTGTACTTGAGCTTAAGGACATTGAAGTTCCTCAGAAGGCTACAGCTCTTGATTTAAAGAAGGTAAATGGTGGACTTATCGTTCAGACAATCGACAGCAAGCTCATCGGCGACGAGCTCAAGGTTGTTACAAAGACAGCTCCTACACCACAGCAGATGGAGGATTTACTCTTTGCATGGAAGGTTGTAAAGTTCACTAAGTCAAATGGTATCGCAGTTGCTAAGAATAAGCAGTCGGTTGGTATCGGACCTGGTCAGGTAAACCGTATCTGGGCTACAAAGCAGTGCTTCGAGCATGCAGCAGAGCTTATCGGCGAGGACGCAACAAAGGGCGCAGTAATGGCGTCAGACGCATTCTTCCCATTCCCTGACTGTGTTGAGGCTGCTCACGAGGCAGGCATCACAGCAATTATCCAGCCGGGCGGAGCTATGAGAGACCAGATGTCAATTGACAAGTGTGATGAGTATGGCATCGCCATGGTATTCACAGGAATGAGACATTTTAAGCATTAAATATATGCATTAAAACAAAGTACCAAAAGCCGAGGCTTTTGGTACTTTGTTTATTGCATGATTTTATATAGTTAAGTGTATGAAAGAAAACTATAGCATTATATCAATATTAAAAAGACATGGAGGATATATGGAGTACTGCATTGCCACAGATAACGATAAAGAAGAAATAATTGAATTTATTAATAAGGTATTTGAATTTCCAGCAAAGAACCTGGACTTTAGAACCTTAATTCCAAAGGTTTATGGTGATGATAAAGGGGTAAATGAGATTCATCATTTGGTGAAGGAGGATGGTAAGATAGCCGCGGTTATAGCTGTATACGAAAGGGAATACCGGATTGGAGACCGCCGGCTTAAAACAGGTTATATCGGCAGTGTAAGCGTTGATACTGACAAGCGTGGCAAAGGCTACATGAAGCTTCTTATGAAGAAGGCAGAAGAGGCAATGCGGGAAAAAGGTATCAGTCTGGCAATGCTTTCAGGTGACAGGAACCGATATGGATATTTTGGCTATGAGGTAGGAGGACTGCGCTTAAAATTTGAATTTGAAAAACGTAATATTACGCATACGATTGGCTGGGGCTTGGATGAAGTTCAGCTTGTCCAGATTAATGATACAGATGGGATAAATGATGATATTTACAGCTTGTATGAAAAAGGCAGGGTTTGTGCGTGTATGAGAGATGAGTTTTATGAGAGGTCACTTACATGGGACAGTATTTTATACGCTGTAAAAAATGGTGAGAAGACCATGGGGTATGTTGTAACCTCAAAGGATCATTATCTTGTAAGAGAGATAGAACTTAATGATTGGAGTTTTCTGTTGAGCGTAATAAGAAGTCTTATGATTATGGGCGGAAAAGAGCAGCTTGTAGTTTATACTCTTACGTGGGAATATGAAAAAAATATGGCGATGCAGCAGGCATGCGAACAATATGCAATTTTGCCGGCTTGCTCATATAAGGTGCTGGATTATAAGAAGACAATCGAGGCTTTGCTTGCATTACAGATGGAATGTGGAAAGGTTTCTGATGATATATTTACTATAGAAATTGATGGTCGCTGTTGTTACAGGATTGAAGTAAATGACGGAAATGTTCAGGTGAATGAAATTGCTTATGCCAAAGCAAATAAAGAGACAGCAGATAATTTTAGGACAGTGAATATTTTTGAAACGCCGGATATTACAGTAAGTGGGAGAGCCTTTATAAGTGCATTTATGTCGCCTGCGTATTATCTGTATGAGAAAAAAGCAAAAAGAGCATATCCAACGGGGTGGTTGCCGTTTGTTTTTGCACCGGCAATTGTGGATGAATTTTAGAAAAATTATGTTATTATAGATGAAATAAATTATGACAGATAAAAAATTAAGTTAAAATCCCGATTTCGGGATTTTAACTTGATTTTTTTATGGTTATATTCTATAATGAAAGCAGATAAGAAGTGGGGTGATTTAAATGATACAACGTAAAGAATATCTTGAAAAATTAATTGCGTGGAAAGATGAAAGGGTGATTAAAGTTATCACAGGTATAAGACGCTGTGGTAAATCTACGCTTTTAACGCTTTACCAGAATTATTTACTTGAATCGGGCATATCGAAAGAACAGATTATTTCTATTAATTTTGAAGACCTTGAATATGAAGACCTTCAAAACTATAAAAGTCTGTATAATTATTTGATTTCTAAAATAGATGCTGAAAAAAAATACTACATTTTTTTGGATGAAATTCAAAGAGTTGAGGATTTTGAGAAGGCTGTAGACAGTCTTTACATTAAAGATAATGTGGACATATACATTACAGGATCAAATGCATATCTTCTTTCGGGAGAGCTTTCAACACTTTTGTCGGGGCGGTATGTAGAGATATCAATGCTTCCGTTTTCATTTTCAGAGTATTGTGAGCTTAGAACAGATAAAGATAGGGATTTACTTTTTGCCGATTATATAAAAGATGGCTCTTTTCCATATGTGGCGTTATTGGGCGATAATGATGAAAAAAGAGAGATGTATATTGAAGGAATATACAATACTATTATTTTGAAGGATATAGAAGACAGACAAAAGAGGAGAGAGCCTGATGTAAATAAGAGAAAGGTCACAGATTTGGCTCTGCTGAAGAATATTGCGAGATTTTTGGCAAATTCAATAGGAAATCCAATATCAATCAAGAGTATAACGGATTATATCACTTCATCAGGAAGAAAAACTTCACAAAGCACGGTAGGTGATTATATAGAAGCTTTAGAAGAAGCATTTATTTTTTATCCTGTTGAAAGATATGATATCAATGGAAAACAGCTATTGAAAATGAATCAGAAGATTTATATTGTTGATTTAGCAATCAGGAGGTATTTGGTGCAAAGAAGCAACTATGATTTAGGCTTCTCCCTTGAAAATGTTATATTCTTAGAGCTGCTAAGAAGAGGATATAAGGTGAATATTGGAAAACTTGGGACAACGGAGGTGGATTTTGTTGCTAAAAAAGATAACAGGCTGGTATATTTTCAGGTTAGTGCTTCTTTAGCAGACGAAAGTACCTTTAAGAGAGAAATTACCCCTTTAAAAAATATAAATGATAACTACCCAAAGATAATATTAACTCTTGACAGGTTTTCTCTTGGTGATTATGAAGGAATAGAAGTGATGAATGCTGTAGATTGGCTTCTTAAGAATTAAATATTTGAATATGCCATGCCCCGGCGCATTCGCGCCGGGGCATGGCATACAGTACAATTAAAAAGAGATTTCAAAAAAGAGAACTCATCTGATATTTACAATATTTACATATCAAATAATGTGTAAATATCAACACCTGCCTTCTGGTCAAAAAATTCTTTTAAATCAAAGATTGCATTCCATTTTTGAATGGTGGTGTTCTTAAAGCCGAATTTTCTTACTGCAGACACCATTTTCTTCTCCATATAACAATAACCACTTGACAAAGAAAGTGCATCACACAATTGTATCAGCCTGTCAAAATCATTGTATTCAACACTTTTTAAATAATTTTCTACAAATTCAATATCTTCTTTTTCACAATCCCAGTTATCATAAATCCCATGAATATCTTTATATTGAAATGTGTGTGTTAAACAGATGCGTGCTTCTTCATTACATCCTATCGAGAGCATATATTTGTAGCCGTCAATAATATGTCTTGACTGCATGGTTCCGTTTCTTCTGCCTATATCATGGAGTAATCCGAAGCAATACGCCTTATCAACATCCATGTTGCATAATCCCGCAATTTTTTCAGCTAAATGCGCAACATTATACGAATGCTGAATCCAGCCTCCATCATTTAAAGCCTTTGCTTCGGCTAATATCTGCTTGGCCATTTCTCTATTCATTCTTATGCCTCCTAAAACCGGAATTATTACATCTCGTTTCTTCTTTTAATTCTTGAATATCTTACTGCAACAAGCACAATTGAGAGAATAATCACAAAAATAGTGATGCCGATTGCGATAAGAGGCAGTATTACCGAGAATATCGGGATGCCATGTCCCTGAACATCTCCGTTGCCGGAGAATATGATGGAATCCATAGATACTCCGAGGAAGAAAAGTATTGCATCTATTATAAGCTGTGCCGGTATCAAAAGAAGCCAGAGAAAGGCTAAGCCGGGTGATTTCTTCTTGAATTGTTTGTCCATATTATTGTGCAAAATCATAATATCGGGCGATATTATGAATGCGCCTCCTTTCGTGATTGTTTACATAGCGTAATTACATACTACCTGTATGTTTTAAATTATAGCACATTAAATATGTTTGAGAAAGAATTTTGTAAATAAACAATGAGTGCGAAAAGAATTAGAATTATTCAAAAATCAGCTTATTATAATATTGTGGAATTATGTTGCGTAATAGCTGGTAAGAATTACTTTATGCGGATGTATATGTAATCACATAATTTCTTGATTGCAATCGGTACGAAAATACCGCCTGCAAGATAAAGTATAGCATATTGCTGCAATCCTTTTGGTAAATAATAATACCATATAGATGCTTTCATTGTATTTATATCGAAGTCTGAAAACAATGGAGTTATTATGCTAAGCAGATAAAATCCCCATTTCACACACATATATCCCAACATTTGATGAATCATTATACTGTAAGTATTGTCGGAAATTAATCTTATTATTTGCCAGTTCTTTATAGTTGGGGCAATTATCTTTGAAATTCTCAGCCAGAAGGCAATACCTGTTATTGAAGTAATATAAGGCATTAAGTGTCCATTGTTAAATTTAGCCATGCTGGATGGTATATATTCAAGATCCGAAAAAAAGGTTAACAGCAGTAACTGTACTGCAAAGATAATGGTGAAGTAGGCAGCATTACAAAGCTTGTCATGTTTTTCAAGCTTTTCGTTATAAAGTCTGCCCAGCTGAAAACAAGGCAAAAATAACATTGCTCTTGAGAAGAGCTTTAATAATCCGTAAGCGCGGCCGTCAATGGCAATCTGAATTCCGCATATACCAATCAAAAGATATATAATAAAAAAGAAATATTCATTCTTAATTTTTAAAATTCCAAGAGATTTCCTGAATAAAATGTTGAACAAGCATACAATAAATAGCGGATATACGAACCAGGAGCCCAGATTAAAGCAGAAAGCTTCTCCATCGATGAATGGCATTATAAATAAATTGTATGGAGTTACCCCGGCACCTATAGTGTATCCAAACCTATTTAATATAAGAATTAATAGTCCATATATTATATTCCATATGTATGCAGGGATTAGTAAACGTTTTGTGCGCTTCCATATGTATTTTAATATAGTGTTTTCATAATCAGGTTTGTAAAAATAGCCGGAAATGAATACAAAAAGAGAAAGATTAAAAGAATAAGTAGGAAACCATTCGTACGCAAGCGAAATCCCGCCATGATAACAATGACCGGAGACTATAATAATGATTCCTATTGCGGATAATAATTTAAACTGCAGATTGACTGAATCGTTTGTACTTTTATCTGATGTTTTCTTCATAAATGTGTCCTGCCTTATGATGTTTGTAAAGTGAAAATACATATTCGTCTTAACGAAGATAATCGTTTTAATTATTATATTCGTTTTAACGAAGATATTCAAGCATAAATTTATGTTTTAGCATAAATAATATAAACATTTGGGAGGCTTGAATGTGATTGATTATTCACCATTTTGGAAGACACTAGAGGAATCAGAAGAGAATTGGTATACACTTACAAGTAAACATCATCTTTCAAACAGCACACTGCATCGTTTAAAGCATAATAAGGATATATCTACAAAGACGATTAATGATTTGTGTCGCATTTTAAAATGCAATGTTAAAGATATTATTACTTATGTGCCGTCGGATGAAGACCAGCCTTTGTAGAAAATAAAAAGCATGTCCTGCAGACTCCAGTATGGGGAAGCAAAAAATGCATTTATCATTTTATCGAAAAACCGCCGCTGCATTTCGCAGCGGCGGCAAATCTATATAGGATATTTGGTTTATTTGTCGTGTTTGTCTTATTTATCGCCTAATGCTCTCTTTTCGGAAACAACAACCTTCTTGTCGTAGCACTTGAAGAGTTCTTCAACCTTCTTGTTGTCCTTCTTTGCGATAGCATTTGAAATAAGGCTTACTACCGGCACGAGGATGAGGCCGCCGACCATTGCGACAGCGCCTGAGCGGATTGATGAAGCGAAGATGTATCCGAGTACTGTGCCGCTGAAGTTCTTGCCTGAAAGTGAAATTATAAGCTGGAGTATTTCAATGCCGCAGCCGAAGATGAAGCATGCAACAACTGATGATTTAGTTGTCTTCTTCCAGTACAGGCCGTAAAGGAACGGAGCGAGGAATGCGCCTGCAAGAGCACCCCATGAAACACCCATCATCTGTGCGATGAATGAGAAGTTGTAGGTATCCTTTAAGATTGCGATGATAGCTGATACAATGATAAAGAATACGATGAATATTCTTAAGACTAATACAGTCTTCTTCTCGCCTTTAATCTTACCCTTTGAAGCCGGTGCGATTACGTCAAGCGTAAGAGTTGAGCTTGATGTAAGTACCAGTGATGAAAGTGTTGACATTGAAGCTGAAAGCACGAGTACGATAACAATGCTTATGATAATCGATGGAAGATTTGAAAGCATTGAAGGAATGATTGTATCAAACAACGGCTTTCCTGTAGCTTCGTTGTAGGTTACTGAGTCTGCGTAAAGACGTCCGAAGCCGCCAAGGAAGTAGCAGCCGCCAGCAACGATAATCGCAAATATTGTTGAAATGATTGTACCCTTTGAAATTGCGTCCTCACTCTCGATTGCATAGAACTTGCCGACCATCTGCGGAAGTCCCCATGTTCCGAGGGATGTAAGGATAACTACAAATAAAAGTGCGAGCGGGTCAGGTCCTAAGAATGCAACAAATCCGCCTGCTATGCCTGAGCCTGAATCAATCTGTGAAAGCTTTTCCATTGCAGGAATGAAGCCGCCGTTGTCAGCAAGTACTGCACCGATAACTGCGACGATACCGCCAAGCATGATGATTCCCTGAATGAAATCATTGATTGCTGTTGCCATGTAGCCGCCAAAGATAACGTAAAGCGCTGTAAGTACTGCCATGATAGCGATAACAACCCAGTATGGAATATCAAAAGCGATGTTAAATAAGCTTGAAAGTCCGTTGTACAGGGATGCCGTGTAAGGAATCAAAAATACAAATACGATAAATGAAGCTACAACCTTGAGAGTATTTGAATCAAAACGCTTTGCAAAGAAATCAGGCATTGTCTTGCTGTCGAGAGCCTGGGTCATGATTCGTGTACGTCTTCCGAGAACATTCCATGCGAGAAGCGAACCGATGAAGGCATTTCCAAGACCAATCCATGTTGATGCAAGACCAAAGTTCCAGCCGAACTGTCCGGCGTAGCCGACGAAAATAACGGCTGAGAAATAAGATGTACCGAAGGCAAATGCAGTAAGCCAAGGACCTACTGTACGTCCGCCAAGGACAAAGTCGTTAACATTGGTTGCGTGCTTTCTTGAGTAAAAACCTACACCAATCATAACTGCAAAGAAAACAACTAACATTGCAATAGTAATGAACATTACAAGTTCCTCCTGAAAAAAGTTTTAGTTTATTCGTTCAGTGTGTCAGAGTATAGTGCTTTAAAGCACCGACGCTTTAAACTGATAAAGTGAGTTCATTATATAACACTATTTTAATAATGTCAATTCATATTTTATATTTTTTTATCATTTGTTGTCTGCATTCCGAAATTACACTTTAGGATGGAATTTATAAAGCATTTTTAAATGTCGTGTTAAGTCAAATACCCCGTAGCCTGCTGCCAGGCGTGACCCGGCTTGCTTTTTTTGCTTTGATAAAGTACGAATAAAGATAAAACTAAGATATGCTGCTGATATAGTTGGTGCGTTCGGGATTTATATATGATAAAATGTAAATATACACGGGGAGAAGATGTTTTTTGCTTGTATGAAAAGCATGAAATCAGGAGGCGTGGCGATATGATAAGACTGAAAAGGCTTGTAAATATTGGACGTGTATATAAAAACGAGGCTGGCAGAGAAATAAAAACAAATATCGGAGGACAGGGGTTATGATGTTTATACGCGAGAGAATAGGAAAATTACTGGAGTATCTGGAGGGGATGATTTATACCGATGAGGTCGCCGTGGACAGGTTCAAGATGAAAAAGCTTGAGAAACATTTTGGGGATTATGCTTATCCGGACACGTCCGTGTGGGACGATTTTGACGGAGATATGATGTGGGGCGGACATCAGGAGTATTACTGCTTTGCCACGCATATAAGGCTTGATGAGAGATTTAGCGGAAAATGTGTTGTGTTTGAGGTTATGACAGGCCGTGAGGGAGAGTGGGACGCTACAAACCCGCAGTTTTCAATATATTTAAACGGCAGACTCATTCAGGGACTTGACGTTAATCACAGAGAGATAGTTATAAGTGAGGATGCGTTGGAAGGAGAGGAATACGACATACTTCTGACCGCATTTACCGGAGATTCAAATTTCCGGCTGAAGCTTGACGCAAGGCTTAAGGTGCTGCACAGGGATGTTGAAAAATATTATTACGATATAAATGTCCCTTACATGACCGCGAAGCTGTTAAATCCGGACAGCAGGGATTATTACAATATAATAAATGCGTTGAATGATTCGCTTAACCTGCTGGATTTGAGGGTTGAGCATTCGGAAGGCTTCTATGCGTCGCTAAGACTTGCCGAGGAGAATATTCAGAAGAATTTCTATGAAAAATATTGCGGTGAGGCATCGCCCGTTACTTACTGTGTGGGGCATACGCATATAGACTGCGCATGGCTGTGGACGATGAGCGTTACAAGGGACAAGGCGCTTAGGAGCTTTTCAACGGTGCTTGAGCTTATGAAACAGTACCCGGAGTATAAATTTATGTCGAGCCAGCCTCTTTTGTACAAATTCGTAAAGGAGGCGGCTCCTGAAAAATATGAGGAGATAAAGAGGCGTGCCGCAGAGGGCAGATGGGAGCCTGAGGGCGGCATGTATGTGGAGGCAGACTGCAACTTATCATCGGGCGAGTCATTTATAAGGCAGATATTATATGGAAAGCGGTTTTTCAAGGAAGAATTCGGCGCGGACAGCAAAATATTATGGCTGCCGGATGTGTTCGGCTATTCGGCGGCGCTCCCGCAGATTATGAAAAAGTGCGGCATTGATTATTTCATGACAACGAAGATAAGCTGGAATGAATTAAATAAAATGCCTTACGACACGTTTATGTGGGAGGGCATAGACGGAAGCAGGGTGCTTACGCATTTTGTGCCGACAAGAGATTACAATACGCCGGCGGTGGACGGTGGAACCGCCACCGCCCACTATACCACCTATGTTGGCTTCCTCACGCCGTCGCATGTGATGGGCGGCTGGCAGAGATACGGACAGAAATATTTAAATGAAGAGGTTATGATGACCTATGGCTACGGAGACGGCGGAGGCGGTCCGACAAGGCAGATGCTTGAGACACAGAGACGCCTTGAGATGGGAATACCGGGCTGTCCAAGGACAAAGATTAGCACTGCGAGTGAGTTTTTTGATACGCTTGATACGCATGTGAAGGATAAAAAATATCTTCCGCACTGGGTCGGAGAGCTTTATCTTGAATACCACAGGGGGACATATACCTCGATGGCTAGAAACAAGCGCTACAACAGAAGGTCTGAATTTGCGTGCTGCAATCTGGAGCTTTACGGAGTGATGGATTATATATTGAACAATCGAAAATATCCGGGACAGGCTTTGGAGGAGTGCTGGGAGATTATACTTAAGAACCAGTTCCACGACATTCTGCCGGGCTCATCAATTAAGGAGGTGTACGACGATTCAAAGAGTGAGTATGAGGCATTGCTTGAAAAGACAGGCAGTCTTACAAAAAACGCGCTGAAGAATATTGCCGACAATGTTGATGCGCCGAAGGGAAGCCTCGTTGTATTTAACCCTGATTCCTTTATTGCGGATTCGGTTGTAAGATTTACAGGAGAGTATAAGGCACCGGTTATCATTGACGGAGAGCAAAAAGTGCAGACCCAGAGATTAAATGACGGAGGCTTTGTATTTAATGCAGCAAATATTCCGTCAAAGGGTTACAGAAGCTTTGAAATTGTTGAAGCGGGGGCTGGATTTGCAGAAGATTATTGCAATGATGCATGCAAAAACTACGATAATGCTGATTCTGATGCAGGTGATTTTGTGATTGAGCGTGGATTGGCAGCCTTTGATAAGCTGCTCCTTGAAAATAAATATTACAGAATCACATTTGATGAAAAGGGGCATATGCGCTCAATATTTGATAAGAACGCCAAAAGAGAGCTTCTTAAAAACGGTCAGAATGGCAATGTCATTATGACCTATGAGGACCGCCCGCACAATTTTGATGCATGGGACGTTAATAATTATTATGAAGAGAAGTCATGGGAAGCAGATGACGTAACGCAGATGTGCATTACCGAAAAGGGTCCTGTGCTTACGACCTTGAAAATCACAAGGAAATATCTTGATTCTACAATAGTCCAGTATATCACTATTTACGAGGAGAATCCGAGGATAGATATAAGGCATGAAATAGACTGGAGGCAGAAGCAGATATTTGTCAAGCTTTTATTCCCTGTGGATATACACGCAAATGAGGCGACATACGAGATACAGTACGGAAATGTAAAGCGTCCGACGCATTACAATACCTCATGGGATGCAGCGAGATTTGAGGTGTGTATGCACAAATGGGTGGATTTATCCGAGGACGATTACGGCGTAAGCATTTTGAACGACTGCAAGTATGGTATAAGCATCCATGACGGCAATATAGGCGTTTCATTGTTAAAGTCAGCAATTTATCCAAACCCGCAGGCGGACAAGGAGAGGCATGAATTTACCATTAGCCTGCTGCCGCACAAGGGCGGCTTTAAGGAAGCACACACTATAAGGCAGGCGTATCTTTTGAACAATCCTATGAGCGCATTTATTAAAGAAAGCGCACAGGGCAGCCTGCCTGGGGAGTATTCATTTGTAAGCACCGACTGCGAAAATGTTATTGTTGAGGCGGTGAAAATGGCTGAGGAGGGTGATTATATTATTGTGAGGGCGTATGAATGCTATAACAGAAGAAGCAAAGCAACTCTGATTTTCAATAAAGAAATTGCTGAGATTTATGAGTGCGATATGCTTGAAAACATAGTGGAAGAGTGTGCTTTTAATGGAAGCAAAGCGTTTGTAAGTATAAATCCTTACGAAATTAAAACTTTTAAATTAAGGCTTGTATAAAAAAATACAAATAATACTATTGACAAGCAATAATAACAATGATATAGTTGCATGTGAACGCAAGAAAAAGTTGTACTTAAAGGAGGAGTCATTATGAAGTTTAATTATTCAGATCCGGAATTAGAGGTTGTATTATTTGAATCAGAGGATATTATGACGGAGTCTGGCGAGGACAATGAGATTCCATTTGATGATCCAAATGAGCCTTAAGCTTTGGTTGTAGTCTTATATAGTTTAGAATATGTAGTGTATTTCAGAGACCGGATTCTTATATAGTTCGGTCTTTTTGAAGTTGAAGGTGGACAACATGAAGAGATGCTATGAGATAGCCGGAATCAGGGTCACACTTGATACAGAGCATGATTTTCACGAATATAGATTTTATGATTTGTTCAGAGTTGATGATGATGCTTTGCCGGATTATTATTTTAAATATACAGAGGTTGAGAAGGTTGAGGTCGATGCCGGGGCCAAACTCATTTATTCAAACGCAAGGTTTGATGTGTATGAGAAGGATGGAATTGAGTATCGTTATTACAAGGCAAAAAGTAATGAAAGCCGAAGCAGATATGATGCGTATATTTATCTGGACGGAAGCAGGGGAAGCTTTTTGTATACAAAGGAGTACGATATAAGCAAGAACCTTTCAACGAGCCTTTCAATTCTTAATAATCAGGTGTTTGAACAGATGCTTCTGGAGCATGATGCGTTTGTGCTGCACAGCTCGTTTATAATATATGATGGCAGAGCAGTGATTTTCTCTGCGCCTTCAGGTACAGGTAAGTCGACGCAGGCTGATTTGTGGGAGCAGCATGAGGGGGTTACAATAGTAAACGGAGACCGTTCGATATTTAAAAGAGAGAATGGCGACTGGCATGTTTACGGAATCCCGATGTGCGGCAGCTCGGATATATGCTTAAATATGTCAGCACCGCTGGAGGCTGTTATACTGCTTTCACAGGGCAGGGAGAACAATTTGAAGCCTGCAGACCCTAAGACTGCGCTCAATAAAATGTTCAGAGAATGTACGGTAAATATCTGGAATGAACATGCAGTCAACAAAATATTTGATTTGCTTGGCGATATTTATGAAAAAGCACATGTATATACATATAGCTGCACTAAGGAAAAGGATGCGGTTGATGTGCTAAAAAAAGAACTGGATTCAAACAGAAAATAGTACAGGAAAATATATTTTAAACGCAGGAGGGTGTCTTAAAAGTCATAGGACTTTTGGGACACCCTCCTGCGCTGTGCAAAAACATAAAGTAAAAACTTTTGAAAATGCGGATTTACTGCGCAAGCTCCTCCCACTTAAGGTAAAGCTCCTCAAGTCTTGCTTCAAGCGCAGTTTTTTCGTCGTTAAGCTCCATAAGCCTTGATACATTTACGGCTATGTCGTCGTGTGTAAGCAGCTCGTCAATTTCAGCATTTCTTTCTTCAAGAGAATTGATTTCCTGTTCGGTTTTACTTAAATCACTGATACGCTTTCTTTCTCTTGCCTGCTGCTCCTTCTTTGCCTGCCAGTCGGACTTGTTTTCGGTAATCTGCCTGTTGGCAGAGACTGAAGCCGGGTCTGCAGCCTTTGGAGCAAGCAGCTCTTTTTTCTCAAGATAATAGTCATAATTGCCTATGTAATTTACGAAGGTCCGGTTTGTAAGCTCTAAAATTCGCGTTGCGGTCTTGTTGATAAAATATCTGTCGTGCGATACGTAAAGCACGGTTCCAGTATAGTTTGCGATTGCATTTTCGAGAATCTCCTTCGAGGTCATGTCAAGATGGTTCGTAGGCTCATCAAGTATAAGGAAATTTGATTCTGAAAGCATGAGTTTAGCAAGTGATACACGACCGCGCTCGCCGCCGCTTAAATCCCTGATTCTCTTGAATACGTCCTCGCCGGTAAAAAGAAACGCCGCAAGCACATTTCTTATCTGCGTGTTGTTCATGTCAGGATATTCGTCCTGCAGCTCGTCAAAAAGAGTCTTGTCCATGTGAAGCACCTGATGCTCCTGGTCGTAATAACCGATTTTTACACGGGAACCAAGCTTAATACTTCCTGTGTCGCTCTCAAGCGCCTGGGTAATTATCTTTAACATGGTGGTTTTGCCGGTGCCGTTGCCGCCTATTATCGCCACGCGCTCGCCGCGCTTTATCTCAAAGGAAATGTTCTCAAACAGCCTGTTTGCGCCAAACGCTTTAGACACATCCTTGACCGTAAGTACATCATTTCCGCTCTGTATGCATGGCTCAAGCTTCATGCGCATCGCATCGGCAGGCGTCATAGGCTTGTCAATAATATTTATTTTTGCAAGCGCTTTTTCGCGGCTTTCCGCTCTCTTAATCGATTTCTCCCTGTTAAATGAGCGAAGCTTAGTTATAACATCCTCCTGATGCTTTATCTCGGCCTGCTGATTTAAATACTGCTTCATTCTGGCTTCAAAAAGCTGCGCTTTCTTTGCGGCAAATGCAGTATAATTGCCGGCATACATAATAGCGGTGCAGTTTTCAATTTCGATAACCTTTGTCACGACCCTGTCAAGGAAGAAACGGTCATGTGTGACAATCAGCACGCTTCCTTTGTAATTGAGAAGATAATTTTCAAGCCATGTGACAGATGATATGTCCAGATGGTTCGTAGGCTCGTCGAGAAGAATTATGTCCGGCTTCGAAATAAGAAGCTTTCCTAAAAATACTCTTGTCTTCTGACCGCCGGAAAGCTCCGAAATCTTCTTGTCGAACTCCTCTTCCGTAAAGCCGAGCCCCTTTAAAATGCCTGTTATTTCGCTCTTGTAAGCGTATCCGCCTTTAAGCTCAAATTCATGCACTGCATTTGAATATGAGTTCATCAGTCCGTCAAGCTCATCGCCCGAGGAATGCTTCATTTCAAGCTCAAGCCTGCGGATTCTGCTTTCAAGCTGTCCTATCTCCGGCTTTGCATCAAAAAGTGTATCAATAATTGTGCTGTCAATATTGACATTCTGGTACTGCGCAAGATATCCGATGCTGGCGCCCTTTGCCAGAATCACCTCACCGCTGTCGGGAGCAAGCTCGCCGATAAGAATCTTTAACAGCGTGGATTTGCCGGCTCCGTTTATGCCCACAATCGCAGCTTTTTCGTGATTTTCTATATGGAAGGAAACATCCTTCAGGACATCCTTTTCAACAAATGCTTTGCATATATGACTGCATGATAATATCAAAATATTCACCCCGTTAAAATGTGTAATACTGTTTAAGTATAGTATAGACTTAAAATCTTGGCAAGCAAAGAAAATGAGTGGTTAATAAAATATATAAATTGATTTTTTGCCTGAGCTGATATATATTTTATTTAAGAAATAAATCGTAATAAAACGAAAGAGTCAGGTATACATTCAAATGGCGATTTTTACAAGCTATATGCTGTTACCTGAGAGGTAGGGGATTGCTAAAATTGAACAGGAAGAAGAAAAAGGACGAATTTATCGAAAAAGTATTTGCTGAGATGTATGATGATCTGAAAGCATTTGCTTTTTACAAAAGCAGGGATAAGAGACTGGTTGAAGATATACTGCAGGAGACATATCTTGAAGCATACAGGCATGCGGATGAGCTGATGGAGCATGAAAACTATAAGGGCTGGATGTATGTTACCGCCATGAACAAGATTATGAAGCTTAACAAGGAAAGCATGAGCTACAATGAATGTCTGTGCTTTGAGGAGCAGATGGATGCTGTGGTTGAGCCGGAATATGATTTTGTTGCATTATCGGAGATACAAAGTCTAGTGAAGGCTGAGGATTTCAAGCTTATTACTCTGCATTATCTGGATAAGTATACATATGATGAGATTGCTAAGATGTGTGACAAGAAAACAAGCTACGTTAAAATGCGTATATTCAGAGCACTGCGGCAGCTTAAGGACAAGATTGATATACAATAAAATGTTAATAAATTGTTAAATGTAAAAAATGTTGTGACCAAATCCGCTTTTTTAGGAATATACATTATGTAAAGGGTTTTGTTGTTATTGTCATGTGCAAGGAGTATAAGAAAAATGAAAACGACTAATATAAAAGAAGGCTCTTTAACCAAGGAAAAACTTCTTGAAATGCTTGAAATTGAAGCAGAAAAGTCGGAGGATGAGATTGATGTTGAGCGCATTAATGTAATTATCACGCTTCTTGATGAGTGTGAAGAAAGAAAAAACTCTCCGAACGACTATGAAGAATTCCTTAGACGCTTCAACGAGCGGAATGGTACGCAGCTTAAGAATTGTCAAAAGTCACAAAAAGCATCCATATTTAAAAGATATGCCATTAACTATGCGGAAAGCGCAAGAATAGCTACATGCATAGCTGCATCAGTGCTACTCATAGCAATTAATTTAGCGTTAGGAATTGCCAATATAAATCCGGCTTATAGCATCGGTGTTAGAGCGTATAGCAGTATTATGGAAATCGTAAATGATTATATTGATTTTGATAAAATAGTATATACGCTAAAACATGTGGGTGAAGATAAGTTTGATAAGATAGACAATTATTATGTTTCCTATGATGAAGTAGACTTGAAGGATTTGGACATTATGCAGCCTTCATATATTCCTGAGGGTTATGTGTTGAATAGTGCTACAAGCTTTAAGGCAAACGGAAAAATTAATAATATAGAGATTATCTACAATAATTTAGCAGAAAGTTATTTATCATACAATGTTCAAATTTTGTATAATCAAAATCATGATTTTATAATGAAAAATCCAACAGGATATTCATATAAAAAAACTATTGAGTTTAATGGTATTAGTATATATATATATACTAATGTGGATAATAAGGCACTTTTCTTTGCGGATAATAATTTATACACTGTAGTATCTGATATGGATGTTGATGAATTTTGTGAGGTTTTGAAGAGCTTTTCCTTTAATTAGTCATATTAAAGGAGGATAACTTTATGAATATGCGAAAGAAAATATCTGCTATAATAAGCCTTGTACTGATTATCATTATGACAATACCTTTTGCTGCTTTTGCAGAGGATGAAGATGACGAAAGATTTACAAGAATGACGCCGGAAGAACTTAGCGGTTATTTACTTGAAATTGGAGCAGGTTTTAATCCTTTGGAGATAACGGGAATTCAGGCCACGGGTGTTATAGCAAAATCTCTTACAATTACACCTGATTATAGTATTGGTAAGATTGCCGTTTTGTATTATACAAAGGCATCTTCTATTGCAAACAGGGTAGGTATAAAGGATTTGAAATTATATGAGGGCAGCAGCTTATATAACTGGACTGAGATTAGGAATACTACAGATTTTGATATTTTTACACAGGAATATGGTTCGGGATATTATTACAACAGTCCGGTAAGCGGATATTACTATTATGCTGAGGGAGACCATTACTGCGTGTTTGGAACTACTATGTATGAATCTCACAAAACAACTCCAACATACCAGTATTAAAAAAAATAAAATTTTTAAAAAAAGTTGTGACCTTTTTTGATTTTTCGGGAATATACATAGTGAAAGTGGTTTCAAATAAGAAATTGTTTTTTTTAAACGTAGTGACCCCAAAATTACTTTTATTACATTTTAAACATTATTTGGACACTTTTAGCAGCCGGCGAGTTTCTCGCCGGCTGTTTCGATACGTTTAATTGTTAAGAAAATATTAAAAATAAAAAAGTTGTGACCAAATCAGCATTTTTGGGAATATACATAGTGTAAAGGGTTTTGTTAATATTGTCATGTGCTAGGAGTATGAGAAAAAATGAAAACGGCTAACAAAGAAAACCTGAACGCAAGACTGCGTTCGGCGTTATACGGTGAGCTAAAGAAAGATTATGAAAATGGCTAATAAAGAAAACTCTGTAAGCAAAGAGATGCTTCTTGAAATGTTGGAAGTTGAAGCGGACAAATCGGAAACGGAGATAGATGTTGAACGTATTAATAAAATTACTCAACTTCTTGACACATATGGAGGTATCGGGAATTCTTCGAATGACTATGAAGAATTTCTCAGACGGTTCAACGAGCGGAACGGTACGCACCTAAAGAACTGTCTAAAAACACAAAAATTATCCATATTTAAACTGTACACCATTAATCATGTCGAAAATATCAGAGTTTCTGCCAGTGTGGCTGTAGCAATGCTGCTTATCATGCTTAATGTTGCGCTAGGAATTGCAGGTATCAATCCAGCCTATAGCATAGGCGTTAAAGCATATAATAATATGCTCGGTATTGTGAATGAGTATGTGGAGTTGGATAAACTGCAATATACCGCGGTGCATGCTGATGAAGAAGAATTTGATATTTTAGATAGTTACTATGTTACATATGATGAAGACAGTTTGAAAGATTTAGATATTATGAAACCGACATATAATTTGATTGATTATAAATTTGAAAGTGCAATGGTCCTTTTTGATAACAATAAGTTGAGTAATATTGAATTAATATATAATAGTGAAGAAACCGACCATTCTTTTTCTTGTAATATTCAGTTGATTACAAATGATGATTATGATTTCTATATATCAAATCGGACAGATTTCACATATGAAAATACAATAGAAGTGAATGGAGTCAGTGTGTATATATATACAGGAAGTGACAATAAGGCAATGTTTTTTTCAGACAATAAATTATATACTGTTATTTCTGATGTAAATATGAATGCTTTTTATGAGATAATTAAGAGCTTTTCTTTTTAATTAGCGAGATTAAAGGAGGATTACTCTATGAATATACGAAAAAAGTTTTCTGCTATTATTTGTCTTGTTGTTATAATTGTAATGGTATTGCCTTTTGGAGCCTTCGCTGAAGATGTGGAAGATGAAGACTTTTCAATTATGACATCTGAAGAATTAAGTGCGTATTTGCTTCAGATAGGTGCCGGATTTAGTGCTATTGAAATTTCAGGTATAGAGGCTGCAGGTGTTACGGCAAAATATCTTAATGTTATTCCGAAATATGATCTTGGAAAGATTGCGGTTTATTATTATACAAGGGCATCTTCTATAGCAAATCGTGTAGGTATTAAAGATTTAAAACTTTACGAAGGCAGCAGTTTATATACTTGGAATGAGATAAGAGATACCACAGACTTTGATGTTTTTACACAGGAATATGCTTCGGGGTATTATTATAATAACCCTGTGAACGGAAAATATTATTATGCTGAAGGAGATCACTATTGTGTTTTTGGTACGACTATGTATGAACAGCATAATTCATCTTTAGTGGTTCAATATTAAAAATAAAATAATAAATTTTTTTAAAAAGTTGTGACTTTTTTTGATTTTTCGGGAATATACATAGTGAAGGCGTACTCCAAACATGAAATTTGATTTTAAAATATAGTGACCCCAATTTCTACTTTTATTACATTACAAATGTGTTTGGAAGCTTTTATCAGCCGGCGAGCTACTCGCCGGCTGATTCATTATGCGCAGCAGTAATGTTTATTGAACGCAAAACAAAAAACAGGAATGCAGTCAGCCGCGCAGACAGATTCTGTTGTATGCAGATTCAAGGACATTTGCATTGCGCCAAAACATGGCAGTGTTTTTGCTTGAAAGTTGGTATAATACCTGACTTTCGGAGTTAAACTGAAAAAATGGTGCTAAGCCAAGGGTTAAAACCTGTGGCTTAGCATTTTTTTAATCTCACCTTCGTTCAGAAAATATGACGTAAGAGGAAGACCTGTAAGTGCTGAAAATTCCTTTAT
>JAFRXK010000022.1 GCA_017442865.1 Lachnospiraceae bacterium
ATATATTTATTTTAATATAGTTATTGTAAACTATTGCACCTGCAATGCTTTTAATATATAATGATGCTTAGGTCAAAAGGTATTTTGGTCACAACATCATTTTAAAACTTAAATTGGAGATGGTAATTATGAAACATAAAGATGATTTTATCTTGCGTGAAATTGCAGGTGAATATGTTATTATTCCTGTTGGTGAAAGTGCTGCTATTCACTCCGGCATCATTGAACTTTCTGAGACCAGCGCCTTTGTATGGAAGCTTCTTGACAATCCGTGTACTATTGACGAGCTTGTTGCTGCTGTTACAGAAGAATACGAGGTTTCTTCTGAAGAAGCACGTGATGACATTTTAAAGCTCATAAATTCTCTTAATCAACTTGACGCTTTGGAATAATTTTAAATTAAGCGGTGGAAGCCGGGTGCTTCCACCGCTTAAAATTTTAGCTGTATTATTTTTCGTATAAAAACCTTTCCGGCAATGCCACATGAAAGTCTGCTGCAAGATTTCTGAATTCATCAGGTTTTATTGTCTGGAGCTTTTTTGGTGCCATTGACATTACCTTCACATATATTTCTGCTGACTTTTCTACTGTATGTACAAGTCCGAATGTAGTGTCAAAATCTTCACCTGAACCAAAAATTCCATGATGTGCCCATATTACAACATCATATTTCTTCATCATCTCGCTTGTTGCTACCGCAATATCACGGCCTCCAGGCACCATCCAGCCGATAACGCCTATTCCATCAGGGAATACAACCGGACATTCTGTTGCCATCTCCCAAAGCTCTCTTGTAAACACCTCATCCTTTAACGGAAGAACAAAGGTCAGTGCTATAACATTTGTTGTATGCGCATGATATATAACTCTGTGTTTTCCTCCTGTTAATTCTTTTTTTACCTCATGGTTCATAAGGTGGCTTGGGAGCTCACTTGTAGGTCTTCCTCCATTTACAAGTCCCCAGCAAATTTTATATTTACTGCCTGTTTCATCAATTTTGATAATGCATATACTATCCTCCGGATCAAGTATTACATTTCTAAAGAATTTACCGCTTCCCGTTACAAGGAAGTACTCTCCCGCAAGCTTTAAAACTGTAGTCCCTATCTCCTTCCACTCACCGCTTAAATCAAGCTGCTCTTTGACTTCATCAATCTCCTCATTCTTTATTCTATAAGAAAGATTTCCGCCATTTCTTTCATGCCAGCCCTGTTCCCAGCCGTCATTACACATCTGTATGAATTTTTTAACAAAACTTGCATCTAACACCTTCATTACAATACCTCCGACATTATACTCTCTTGCTAAGCACCTCATCCTCATATCTCTTTACTTCGTCATACCACGATTCTCTTACAGGTACATTTTCCTTCTCGCAGAAATAATCCCAGACAGCGCCAAAAGGATATGTCTTTAATTCCTCCTGAAGCATCATAACCTCTGTAAGTCTGCCTTCCTCCTGAAGCTCTGCAAGATATGCGTTCGGTGTAAGAAGAGCATACAGCAATGCCTTTCTCATGTTTCTTAAGCCAACCGTCCATGCCGATATTCTGTTTATACTTGCATCAAAATAATCTGTTCCGATTAAAACTCTGTCCAAAGCATCATTTCTTACGATTTCCTTGGCAATTTCCTTTGTCTCATCATCAAACAAAACAACATGGTCTGAATCCCAACGTACAGGTCTTGTAACATGAAGTGCAATCTTGTCATTGAAAAGAAGCATCGATGGTATCTTATCCGACACAACCTCCGTAGGATGGTAATGTCCGTTATCCATAAGCGGAAGGATTCCCTTATGTGCGGCATAGCTTATTGTAAATTCTGACGAACCCACCGTATATGACTCCATTCCAATTCCAAACACCTTTGATTCAAGACATACCAGAACCTTTTCCCTGTCATAAGGTATACTGAGGATTTCGTCCAGCGACTCTTTAAAGCGGCGTCTTGGCGCTGTTCTGTCAGCAGGAATGTCCTTATATCCGTCTGGAATCCAGATGTTCATAAGGCATGGCTGCCCTAACTCATCCGCAAAATACTCTGATATTCTTATACATGCCTGGCAGTGTCTTATCCAGAAATCTCTTACCTCTTTGTCCGGGCTTGAAAGTGTTAAATTGTCCTTAACCATGCTGTGTGAGAACAATGTTGGATTAAAATCAAGGCCAAGTCCTCTCTGCCTTGCAAATTCCACCCACCAGCTGAAGTGCTTTGGCTCTAATGCATCTCTGTCTGCAAACTCACCTTCTTCAAATATTGCATAGCTTGCATGAAGATTAAGCTTGTGTGTTCCCGGAACAAGCGATAACACCTTGTCAATATCATTCATAAGCTCCTCCGGAGTTCTTGCCTTTCCCGGATAATTTCCTGTAGTCTGGATACCTCCGCTTAAAGCCGCCTTTCCGTCAAACCCTATTACGTCATCGCCCTGCCAGCAATGCATTGATACCGGCACCTTCTTTAAAAGCTCTAACGCCTTATCAGTATCGACTCCTATTTTTGCATACATTTCCTTTGCTGCATTGTAACGCTCCATACTATTCATCCTGCTCTCCTCCAAATCTTCTCATTTATATTATTCGGTCATTTATTTGCATTATCCGGTCATTTATTTATATTGCCGGCTATTGTTTCAGGCTTTACTCAGCCTCATATTTCTTTATGTCAAATGACCTGCCTACACATTCTCTTGCTGCCATCAGGCTGTCAAAAACCCCGCCATACATCATCTGCACAATAATATTGCCTATCGCTGTAGCCTCTCCCGGACCGGCATATACGGTTTTGTGCGTATATTTTGTTGTGAGCTGATTTAAATAATCTGCATTTGAACCGCCACCCACTACGTAAATACTGTCAAACTGCTCTCCTGTTATACTTTCTATCTCTTTTACGGTAATGCTGTAGCATCTTGCAAGACTGTTGTATATTACTGCTGCAAGCTGTCCTGCATTTTCAGGTATCTGCTGTTTTGTTTCGGCACAATACTCCTTTATTGCCTCCGTCATACTGTCAGGAGCCAAAAACCTATTGTCATTCACATCAACCACCGACAGAAAATCATCATTTTCAATTGCCATGTCGCAAAGCTGCGCAAATGAATATTCACAGTTATATTCTCTTCTTACAGACTGTATCATCCACAGTCCCATTATATTTTTTAAATACCTGTAACGCCTGTCATAGCCGCCTTCATTCGTGAAGTTGTGTAATCTGCTTTCCTCTGAGCAGTCAGCCCTTTTAAGCTCTGTTCCCATAAGCGACCATGTCCCTGAACTGATATACAAAGGTCTGTCACAGTCTGCAGGCACTGCCGCCACTGCTGACGCCGTATCATGCGTACATGGAATTACAACATCACAGTCATATCCCACGGCTTCTTTTATCTTCGGCAGAAGTCTTCCAAGCCTGCTTCCCGGTTTTTTTATCTTTGGAAAGATATCTACCAGAAGTCCCAGTGCATAGATTAATTCATAATCCCACTCGCATGTTTTGGGAGACAACAGCTGGGTAGTACTTGCATTTGTGTACTCCCCAGCCTTTATCCCAGTGAGTAGAAAATGAAAATAATCAGGCACCATAAGCAGTGTCTTTGCAGCCGATAAACGGCCAGGCTCCTTCTCCTTGTCTGCCACAAGCTGATATATGGTATTAAATATCTGTTTTTGGATACCGGTTCTTGCATATAGATTTTCCTTGGTTATAATCTTATATACCGACTCATCTGCCCCAATCGTGCGTGAATCTCTATATGCATATACATCACCGATTAATTTATCATCTTTATCAAGCAGCGCATAATCAACGCCCCATGTATCTATGCCTACCGAAACAGGAATCGTGCCTTCTTCACTGCATTTTTTCATGCCGTTTATTATTTCCCCAAATAAATATTCGACATTCCAGCACAATCTTCCGTTTTTCCTGATTATTTTATTCTCAAATCTGTAGATTTCCTTCATTCTTATATGTCCGTCCTCATACCAGCTGAGAATATGTCTGCCACTAGACGCCCCAATGTCTATTGCTAAATAATATGTCATTTTTCTTCTCCTTTTAAATTTTCTCTTTCTTTTTATCATGAATACCTACCCCTGCGGTTTTATTTTAAATATTAAACTCAATCAAAGGAAGGAAACTAAATTATGCATATCCACAGGGATATAAGTATCCACAATTATATTTTATAAGGAAAGAGGTTTTATATAAGAAAACTTTGTTTTTCTTGATATCAATATAAAATAAAAATATCGTTTTTTTAAGGTCCTTAAATGCAAAAAATACGGACTTTATTTGCAGAGTGTGTTATAATAATTATAGGTAAATCCAAGCTTAAACGTATAAGACTTTTAAAGCAAGGAACTTTAACTACATAAAAACACTTTTATATGTTACACGGGGTATACAAATATGAATGAAAGTATTTTAGAAAATTTAAGAATAATAACAAAAGAAGAGCAGGAAATACTGGATGGCAATACTGATATTCAAAAAAATATCTATACCAGCCAGACTGACTTTGTAATTGACAGTGATAAGATGCTGAAAGCAGGCCAGCTTATTCAGTTCAGACCTCATACACGTTTTATACATTTTCCTAAGCACCGTCATAACTACGTTGAGCTTGTTTATATGTGCAGCGGCAGCTCTACTCATATTATCAATGATGATACTACAGTAACCCTTGAGGCAGGAGATTTGCTTTTCATGAATCAAAATGTTTACCATGAAATACTGCCCTCTGCCCTAACCGATATATCCGTGAATTTTATTATCCTGCCCGAATTTTTCAATCATATGATTTCCATGATTGAAGTCGATAATATTTTAAGCAATTTTCTTATTTCAACTATTGCCGGTGATAATTGTGCAAGTAACTATCTCCTCTTTCAAACCAAGGATATTCTGCCTATTACCAACCTGATAGAAAACCTTATATGGAGCATTATTCATGAGCTTCCAAACAGTAATCATACCATTCAGACTACAATGGGACTATTGTTTATGAATCTGTCGCATTATACAAATGCATTAAAAAAAGATGACCCAAATCAGTTTGACCAGAACATCATCTTTTTTATATTACAATATATTGATTTAAATTATAAAAACGGAACTCTAGAAGAAGCATCCGAGGCAGTAAATATGCCGACTTATTCTGTCAGCAGATTGCTTAAAAAATATACCTCTCATAATTTTAAAGAATTGCTTCAAACACGCAAGCTTCAGGAGGCTGCCAACCTTCTTACTCAGACCAGACTGCCTGTTGAAGACATACTTAACGATATAGGCTACAACAACAGCAGTTATTTCTACAGGGTTTTTAAGGATTATTACAAATGCTCTCCTAAGGAATACCGTGAATTTCATAATATACAGTCTTGAATATGCGTATTACTTGCATTATTTAATAATGCAGCAATTTTATATTTTAATAAAAAAACCACTCAACTATAAAGACCGTCACGCTTGCCGCCAGTGCTACAGTTGTTAAGCTTCTGTTAAAGAGTGACAGTGCTATCGCAACCACAAGTCCCGCCACTGCGCTCCACACACCGTTTGTCGCATAGAGTATTGCCGGAAATGTCATTGCGGTAAGGCATGCGTAAGGCACATAGTAGAGAAATGATTTTATGTATTTGTTTTCTATCTTCTTTTGGAATACAGTAAGCGGCACCGCCCTTATAAGATATGTAACCACCGCCATTACTAAAATGTATACGTAAATCATTCTTCCACCTGCTCTTTCTCATCGCGTGGAAAAAGCCACGCCCCTACAGCCGATGCTGCTATGGTACAAATTATAATTGATATGCCTGACGATACAAAACTAAATTCAGGAACATAGTAGATTATGCAGCTTAATACTAATGCAATAAGCACCACTATCATAACCGGTCTTGATTTCTTTGCCTGAGGGACTACTATCGCCACAAACATTCCGTACAGTGCAATGCCGAGCGCAGTGCATACTGACGCAGGAAGCAGATTTCCTGCTATTGCGCCTGCAACCGTTCCAATGGTCCATCCCGCTATTGACGGAAGCTGAAGTCCGAGCATGTATTTAAGTGTCAGCGACTTGTTGTGCGCCATCGCAACCGCAAACACCTCGTCCGTCTGTGTAAATGCAATAACAAGCCTGTGCCAGAACTTAGTCTTCTCAGACAGCTTCTGCGACATGGACAGACTCATAAGCGCATATCGAAGATTTATAATAAACTGTGTCAGAATCATCTCCAGAATGGTACCTCCGGCAACCATGATTCCAAGACCCGCAAACTGTCCTGCGCTTGTCACATTTGTAAGGCTTGTCAGTCCCGCCTGAATAACATTTAAGCCCTCTTTAATTGCAAGTATTCCAAAACTGAAGCTCACCGAGAGATATCCGAGAGCTATCGGTATACTGTCCTTTAATCCACATTTAAACTCACTCATTTGTACTCTGCTCCAAACAAAATAATATATGCGCTGACTATTCTATCACTTGTGATGCCCATAGTCAAATCATTTGTTTTTTACTATTGATTTTCGACACTTAATTATTTATAATACATTTAAATAGATTTTCAACCACTCTATCATAGTCTTATTGTAACCTTACAAATGAATATCTAACATCAGATAAAAATCAATAAAACCAAATCCTATATATTTTTATTTAAAAACTTCATACACACATCTTATAATATATTTAGCAGGGGAGCTGAAGGGGCGTAATGCCAGTTGCCGGACTTTTATAGAAAGGAGCTGGTGCTAATGGTTACATATGCTGATTTATTCACTTTTGTAATTATGCTTTGCGCAGTTATAACGATAGTTTCGAACATCAGACGCAAAAAGTAGCGCCTCGTCCCAGCAAGATATAGCGCTACTTTTAGTGTTTCATCATGCCGACAGCTAGGCTTTAGCTAGCTTTCAGCTCTCTTGTTAAGTATATTATAATATATTCTAAACATTAAAGCAATAACTTAATTTAAAACATCGGGCGTTCCCGCAAAGGGAACGCCCGAATTATATTAAATATTTGATATTTAATTTATCAATGATTACTCAATGATTGAAGCAACTGTACCAGCGCCTACTGTTCTACCACCCTCACGGATAGCGAAACGAAGACCCTGCTCCATAGCTACCGGATGGATGATCTCTACTGTCATCTCTACGTTATCACCTGGCATACACATCTCTGTACCTGCTGGTAACTCGCAAACACCTGTAACGTCAGTTGTTCTGAAGTAGAACTGTGGTCTGTAGTTGTTGAAGAAAGGAGTATGACGTCCACCTTCATCCTTTGTTAATACGTAAACCTGAGCTGTAAACTTCCTGTGAGGTGTGATTGAACCTGGCTTAGCAAGAACCTGTCCTCTTTCGATTTCTGTTCTCTGAACACCACGGAGAAGTGCACCGATGTTATCACCAGCCTGACCTTCGTCAAGAAGCTTGTGGAACATCTCAACACCTGTACAAACAACCTTACGTGTCTCTTCCTTAAGACCAACGATCTCAACTTCGTCTGATCCATGGATAACACCACGCTCTACTCTACCTGTAGCAACTGTACCACGGCCTGTAATTGAGAAGATATCCTCGATAGGCATAAGGAATGGCTGGTCAGCTTTTCTGTCAGGTGTAGGAATATATGAATCTACAGCATCCATAAGGTCTAAAATACATTTGTATTCAGGAGCATTAATATCTGTTGAAGCAGATTCAATAACTGCCAATGCAGAACCTGAAACAATCGGAATATCGTCTCCCGGGAATTCATATTCGCTTAAGAGCTCTCTGATTTCCATTTCAACCAATTCCATAAGTTCAGGATCGTCAACCTGATCAGCTTTGTTCATAAATACAACGATGTAGGGAACACCAACCTGTCTTGAAAG
>JAFRXK010000003.1 GCA_017442865.1 Lachnospiraceae bacterium
CGCCAACATTGACTCCGGCAAGGCATTTGACTGGGGACGCGCATCGGAGGATTACGCAAAATACAGAGACATTTATCCAGAGGAATTTTATCAGAAGCTTGTGGACAGAGGACTTTGCGTAAACGGACAGAAGGTACTGGATTTAGGAACGGGCACAGGCGTGCTGCCGAGAAATATGTATGCTTATGGTGCTGACTGGACGGGGTGCGACATTTCTGAAAATCAAATTCTTCAGGCGAAGAGGCTGTCAGAAGAGGCAGGCATGAATATTGATTATTATGCATTGCCGACCGAAGAGGTGGATTTTCCTGATAATACATTTGATGTTATTACAGCGTGCCAGTGCTTTTGGTACTTTGACCATAAAAAAGTGATGCCTAAGCTTGCGAGGATGTTGAAGCCGGGTGGAAGGCTTGTGATTTTATATATGGCGTGGCTGCCGTTTGAGGATAGGATTGCAGGAGCAAGCGAGGAGCTTGTATTAAAATACAGTCCGAACTGGTCAGGGGCAAGGGAAACGAAAAAGCCGATACATATCCCTGATGTCGTATATGATTATTTTGAAATGGAAGAGCATGAGGAGTATGACATCAAGGTTGCCTTTACGAAGGAAACGTGGCACGGAAGAATGAGAGCCTGCAGGGGCGTGGGAGCGTCTCTATCGCAGGAGGAGCTAGTGAAATTTGATAAGGAGCATAAGGAGTTATTGGGTAGAATAGCACCGGATGAGTTTGAGGTGCTGCATTATGCGGCGTTGGCGGTGCTTAAGAAAAAGGTGTCATAATTGATGAACGAAAAAATAATTTCACAGATATGTCTTAAGTGTTTTGCAGAAGAACCGGAAGAAATAGAACGTTGTGCGGTAGGACAGGCTAATTATGTTTATATCGTAGAATGTGCAAAGTCAAAATATATTTTCAGATGCAGTACACAGAAAGGTGCTTATGACAATACAATTTATTGGTTAAGAAAATTGGAGTCGATAGAAATAGCTGTTCCCAAGGTAATTAAAAACGGAAACTTTGAGAAGTATGAATATTTAATTTTAAGTTATTTTGAGGGAAAAGATATAGGACTGGTTTATTCTGAACTCAAAGATGAGGACAAACGGGCAATCGCAAAGGAAATCGTACATATTCAAAACAAAGTTGCTGAATTAGAGTTGGAAGATATAGAAGAGGACTGGTCGTGGTGTTCATTTATAAAATATATGCTTGAACGTTCCAGAGAACGCATTACACAGAATGGTTATTTTGATGTTGAAAAGATTGAGCAGCTTGAGAAAGAAATGTTAAAGCTTGAGGAGTATTTTGAAAATGTGAAGCCTGTTGCGTACTTGGATGATATCAGCAGCAAAAACCTGTTAATTCATAATGGACGCATATCAGGCATTATAGATATTGATTGGATGGGAACAGGTGATAAGCTGACATTTGCAGCACTGACAAATGTGGCACTTCTTAACATGGAGTACGATACGGACTATGTAAAGTATATTTTAGAAGAACTGCAAGTAAATGAAGCCCAGAAGAAAGCATTTCTGTTTTACAGTTTAATGTATTGTGTTGATTTTATGGGTGAGCGTGGCATGCAGTTTATGGATAAGACCATCGAAGTAAATGAGCAGGTAGTAGACAGGCTGAATGGTATATATGAGCTGTTGTGGGATAAATGGAGTATGGAGATGAGCGTTTTATGACAGGCATAATTTATTATAAAGACGACGAAATAACAATCAGAGATTTGAGGGAAGATGACGCACAGGTTATTACTGATGAAGAGATTGCCCAAGGTTGGGACGCTACTGCTGAAAAATATTATTTAAGATTAAAAGATGCTACAGAGGGCAAAGCCGTTGCACTGGTTGCCGAGTATTTTGGAAATGTTGCAGGCTACATCAATGTTTACCCTGATTGTGAATGGGGAGCATTTGGCGGCAAGGGACTGCCGGAAATTATTGATTTCGGTGTTCTTGAGAAATACAGAAGACATGGAATAGGAACTAAACTGATGGATGCTGCTGAAGAGGTTGCTTCAAAGTATGCGGATACAGTGTATCTTGGCGTTGGACTTCATAGCGGATATGGCAGTGCACAGCGAATGTATGTAAAGCGCGGCTACATTCCGGACGGCTCGGGTGTGTGGTATAAGGATGGCGTTTGTGCTCCGTATGGAGAGTGCTGTAATGATGATGAGCTCGTGCTGTATATGGCGAAGGTGCTGAGATAATGCAGCTGGTTTGACTAATAAGCAGGAATTGAGCATATGAAAATATTGAAAGATTTTTATGACAAATGGAACTTGCAAGATTAACTTGAAATAAATGAATTTATAATTTCGGAGGAATTTCTATGAGAAAAACTTTATATGAGAGGCAAAAGGGAAAACGATTGTGAGATTGAAAGGACTACATATTATGAAAAAGTACAAGTTGGCGGCAATATTAATGATTATTCATGGTGGATTTATGGAGCTGGGCGGAGTCCTTTGCATGATACCATGCCTTATTTATGGGACGGACAAATTTGATATCGGCAAATATTTTTCCTTTAAGCTTCCGTATTTTCAGGACAATCTTTATTTAATGATTGTTATGGGGGCAATGTATGGCATATTAAGGTTAATCGGTGCAATTGGACTGTTAAAAAATAGAATGTGGGGATTCGTTCTTTCGGTAATAAATTGTGTTATTACAATAACGCTTATGATGTTTCTGCTCCCGGCAGGAATCATGGACGGAATCCTTGCAGGCAGCGCACTGGTGCTGATTTTGACAAATTATTATGGAAATAAAAAGATTATAGAATAAAAACGCAAAAAGGAGAGACTTGAAAATGAAGCACGTAGGAACAAAAACTATTGAAACAGACAGACTGATACTTCGCAGATTTACAATGGAGGATGCAGAGCCTATGTTTAGGAACTGGGCATCAGATGAAAGAGTGACAAAATTTCTTATATGGCCTCCGCATGCAAATATTGATGTAACCAGGATGGTATTAAATGAGTGGGTAAATTCATATGCAAATGATAATTATTATCAGTGGGCAATAGAGCTTAAAGAACTTAGAGAACCGATTGGAAGTATTTCAGTAGTGCACCTTGATGATAAAACCATGAAAGCTCACATAGGGTACTGTATAGGTGCTGATTGGTGGCACAAAGGAATAATGTCCGAAGCACTTAAGCCAGTAATTAATTATATGTTTGATGAAGTGGGCGTGCAGAGGGTTGAAGCAAGGCATGATACGAATAATCCTCATTCGGGCGACGTTATGAGAAAGTGCGGCATGAAGTATGAAGGCACTTTAAGAAGGTCCGACTGGAACAATCAAGGGATAGTTGACGCCTGTTATTATGCAATACTTGCAGACGAAAGATAAAAATATTACAGTTTACAACAGATATTACAAAAACTATGCGTATTTACGCCAACCTTCCGAAAAATAATCCGCCAACCTTCCGAAAAATAATCCGCCAACCTTCCGAAAAATAATCCGCCAACCTTCCGAAAAATATTTCGCCAAGTGACGGAAAAATATTATAAACTCATTAAATGCTATCATTGTCTTTACAAAGAACCTAAAACTGTGATATTCTATCAAAGTGTTTGTTTTATTTATATTTGTTGAACGAAAGCTTGTTTTAGAAAGAATTTTTTACGGAGCAAAACCATGTATTTATTTTTCGTTGAACCGCAACAGATTGGCGAGACATCTGCATTTATTTGCGGAGCAGATGTTAATCATATAAAGAATGTGTTGCGCATGAGGATTGGTGAGCGCATACGCATCAGCAACGGGCAGGATGCATGCTACAACTGCACGATTACCGGTATTTCAGATGAGAGGGTTGAAGTTTCTCTGGATGAATTTGACCCTGTAGGAACAGAGCTGCCTGCGAAGATTTACCTGTATCAGGCGCTGCCGAAGGGCGATAAGATGGAGTTTATCATTCAGAAGAATGTGGAGCTTGGCATTGCGGGTATTGTGCCGGTTGCTACAGGCAGGGCGGTTGTGAAGCTTGATGCAAAGAAGGCGGATGCGAAGGTGAAGCGCTGGCAGGCAATTGCAGAGAGTGCGGCAAAGCAGTCTAAGAGGACGGTTGTTCCGGACATTTACCATGTGATGAGCTTTAAAGAGGCGGTGGACCATGCCGCGAAAAACTGCGGGCTGCTTCTTTTCCCTTATGAGAATGCTGAGGGAATTAAGGCGGCAAAGGGCCTTATCGACAGCATCAGACCGGGGATGAATGTAGCTGTGTTTATCGGGCCGGAGGGCGGCTTTGAAAGCAGCGAGGTGGAGTATGCACTGCAGAGTGGCTTTAAGACGCTTACTCTTGGCAGACGTATTCTGAGGACGGAGACCGCAGGTATGATGCTTATGAGCGTTATTATGTTTAATTTAGAGAGTGGTGAATTTTGATGCAGGTATATCTTGATAATTCTGCAACGACAAGGGTGTTTGACAGCGTAAAGGATGCCTGTGTAAGGGTGATGACACAGGATTACGGCAATCCTTCATCGCTTCATTATAAAGGCGTGGAGTCTGAAAAGTATTTAAAAGAGGCAAGAGAAATAATTGCGAAGAGCCTTAAGGCAAAGCTGCAGGAGATTATATTTACTTCCGGCGGTACAGAATCGAACAATATGGCGATTATCGGCACTGCGCTGGCGCACAGGCGCACGGGCAATCATATCATCACCTCGACTATTGAGCACGCCTCGGTGTACAATGTGTTTGGCTTTCTTGAGGAGCAGGGCTTTAGGGTGTCGTATGTGCCTGTGGATGAATTCGGACATTTAAGGCAGGATATTTTAGAGCAGACGATTGATGATGATACGATACTGGTGTCGTGTATGTATGTGAACAATGAAATCGGCTCAGTGAACCCGATTGCTGAAATCGGCGCGCTTATAAAGCGTAAAAATCCTAAGACGCTGTTTCATGTTGACGCAATACAGGCGTATGGCAAATGTAAAATTGTGCCAAAGAATATGAACATTGACCTGCTTTCGGTAAGCGCGCACAAGATACACGGACCTAAGGGCGTGGGCTTTCTTTATATCAAGGACGGCACTAAAATCAGACCTATAATATACGGCGGCGGGCAGCAGAAGGGCATGCGCTCCGGCACTGACAATGTTCCGGGAATTGCTGGCATGGCGTGCGCCGTACAGGAGATTTATACAGAGCATGAAGAAAAGATTAGCAGACTGTACGAGCTTAAGGAGTATTTTATAAGCATGCTTTCCAAACTTTCGGATGTATATGTAAATGGTCTTACGGGAAGGGACAGCGCTCCGCATATTATCAGCGTGAGCTTTGCAGGAGTAAGGAGCGAGGTGCTTTTACATGCTTTAGAGGACAAGGGTATATGCGTTTCATCCGGCTCGGCGTGTTCTTCAAATCATCCGGCGGTGAGCGGCACGCTAAAGGGTATCGGCGTGAAAAAGGAGCTGCTTGATTCTACGCTGCGCTTCAGCTTAAGCGTATTTACAACAAAAGAAGAGCTGGACTACACAATTGAGACACTTAAGGAGCTGCTTCCGTTTTACAGAAGATACACAAGGCATTGAGACAGACCTTGTGTCTGGAATTGCATTAAAAATGTACAGAAAGATACACAAAGCATTAAGGCAGACGTTTAGTGTGGCATTAAGAATGTACAGAAGATACACAAGGCATTGAGACAGACCTCGTGTCTGGAATTGCATTAAAAATGTACAGAAAGATACACAAAGCATTAAGGCAGGCGTTTAGTGTGGCATTAAGAATGTGCAGAAGATACACAAGGCATTGAGACAGACCTTGCGTATGGCATTGCATTAATAATACACAAGGTATAAAAAAGATAAAGGAGATTCAAAATGTTTCAGGCATTTTTGATAAAGTATGCCGAGATAGGCATAAAGGGAAAGAACAGATATATATTTGAGGACACGCTGGTAAATCATATCAGGCATTCACTTCTGGAGGTTGATGGAGATTTTACCGTAAGAAAAGAGTCAGGAAGAATATATGTGCTTACAGAGGGCGAATTCGATTATGACGAGACTGTGGAAGCCTTAAAGAAGATATTTGGTATATGGGAGATATGCCCGATGCGCCAACTGCCTCTTACGATGGATATTGAGACGCTTAAGGAGTATGTCGTACAGTATGTAGGTGATGTTTACGGTAATCCGTCGTTTACATTCAAGGTGATGACAAGACGTGCAAACAAGAAGTTCCCAATGGAGTCAAATGACATAAATGCGGCTGTAGGTGAGGCTGTGCTTGACAATTTCCCTGATCTAAAAGTGGATGTCCACACTCCGCAGAAGCTTATTCATGTTGAAGTAAGAGAGCAGATAAATATTTATTCTGAGGTTATAAAGGGACCGGGCGGACTGCCTGTAGGTACGAACGGAAGAGCGATGCTTTTGCTTTCAGGCGGTATTGACAGTCCTGTGGCGGGATATATGATTGCGAAGAGAGGCGTTGTTATAGACGCTGTTTACTTCCATGCGCCGCCATATACAAGCGAGAGGGCAAAGCAGAAGGTAATTGACCTTGCAAAGCTTGTTTCAAGATTTGCCGGACCAATCAGGCTGCATATTGTTAATTTTACTGATATCCAGCTTTATATTTACGACCAGTGCCCGCATGACGAGCTTACTATTATCATGAGAAGATACATGATGAAGATTGCCGAGAGGCTTGCCCAGGAGTCAAAGTGCCTTGGACTTATCACGGGAGAGAGCATTGGAC